>JAZOMM010000162.1:0-21348 GCA_045653965.1 Christensenellaceae bacterium
TTTTCACTCATAAGTTTAATTAAATGCTCAAGTGTTATCTCGCCACTTTTAACTAATTTTGTATAAAGCACAGCAAATGCCGTTTCAAGCCCAACTATTCCGTTTACGCTCTTTAATCCCCTGCTCTTTTCTTCAAGTGAATGTGGTGCGTGGTCGGTTGCTATCATATCTACAGTGCCGTCTTTTATCCCATCAATAAGCGCAAGTCTATCTTCTTTTGCCCTAATTGGTGGATTCATTTTGTACGCACCGTCTTCTAAAAGCATACTATCATCAAAAAGCAAATAGTGTGGACCTGTTTCGCAAGTGACATCGATGCCCTTTAACTTGGCATCTCTAATAGCACTTACGCTTTCTTTTGCTGAAACGTGGCAAACGTGATATTTAACGCCCGTTTCTTTTGCCAAACTTAAATCTCTTTCTATCTGCTTATATTCGCTTGCCGAACAAATGCCCTTATGTCCGTGTATTTTAGCATACTCGCCATCGTGGATATACCCACCGTTTAGAAGTGAATTGTCTTCACAATGGGCAACGATGAACTTATCGTTTTTCTTGGCTAAAAGCATAGCCTCTTTCATCATGTCTTCACTTTGCACGCCCACGCCGTCATCTGAAAAGGCTAACACGTGTTTTGATAGAGCGTCTATATCGCTGAGCCTTTCTCCCTTTTGACCTATGGTTATTGTAGCATAAGGATAAACTGAAATTACAGCATCTTTTTCGATAATATCCGTTTGAACTTTTAAGTTTTGTTCGCTATCTGGCACGGGTTTTAGGTTTGGCATGCTAAATAATGCACTATAGCCTGCACTTGCACCTGCCATTGTGCCTGACCTGATTGTTTCTTTATATGAAAAACCCGGTTCTCTTAAATGCACGTGGGCATCGATAAAACCGGGAAAAATAAACTTATTAGAGCAATCGATAACTGAAAAATGGCAAGAAGGCATATCTATAGAAAGAGAAACTTTGCCTGCAACTATTGCAAGGTCTGTTTTTTGCAACTTTCCGTTTAGATATACTGTGCCATTTTTTAGTATGTAATCCATCTTGTTCTCCTAAATTATAAAATAAAAAGCCATGCAAATGCAAGGCTTTAGATAAACATAAACTACGGGCATAGCCCCGCTTTTGCTATAAAACCTTGTCGGTCTCTCGTACCGAATTAAAGATTTATTTAATCAACATCAATAGAATAACATTTAAACCAATTTTTGTCAAGAAAATATCAGCCTAACATAAATATTTTTATTCTATGTTTAAATTATTATTATGCTTATAAACATTTATGGCAATAAATACTACAAGTTTCAATGATATCTATATTATTTTTGTTTTAATTCGCTTTTGATTTGAGTTGAAGAAATTTCAGGCGTGCGTGGTAAATATACAACTTCTACGCCTTCTTCTTTTAAAAAGTCAAACTTTCCTTTCCAATCATCGCCCATAACAAAGGTGTCTATTTGATATTTGTGCATATCGGTTTTCTTTTGCTCCCAATTTTCTTCTGGGATAACTTCATCAACATATCTAATGGCTTCTAGCATTTGCTTTCTTATTTCATAAGAAAAATAGCATTTCTTTTGCTTTTCTTCCCAATTAAATTTATCTGTTGATACAGCAACAATTAAATAATCCCCTTGCTCTTTTGCCCTTTTAAGAAGGTTTATATGTCCATAATGCAAAAGGTCAAACGTGCCGTATGTAATAACTTTTTTCATTTTTATTCTCCAAGCCTTTTTGTTATCTCTTTGCTATAAATCATTATTTCTTTATCTAAGAATTTTCTCTTTCCACACTCGGTTTCAACACCGACGTTTTTTATCGGCGTCATATAATTCTTTCCATAATTTGCAGTTAATACTTCATGATATAAATTTGGCAAGTTGAACTTTGTGTTTTTTATGTCTTTTTTTATTACGCCCGAAGCAAAATCAAACTCAACTTCAACAGGGGTAAAATCGTTTTCGTTATAATTTAAGTCTTTTACCCTTGCACCAAACCAATATTTGCCCTTATTTTCTTGAGTATAAATTCCAAAAAAGTCAACATGAACACCCTTGTTTCTAAATGCAATCTCGGTAATTTTGCCATCTTTTTCAAAGTGGTGGTGGTATGAAAAGCCGTTTTTTGTCATTATATCATATAAATTGCTCCAAACGCTATCATCGGTTATGGTTATGCCATAGTCCATATCGTTATCGTATTTGATAAAGGCGTTTTCCCTTACCACACCTAAAAGTGTGCCCGACCACGCATAATACTCAAACTTGTCACCTAAAATCTCGTTTATAAGTGTGTTTATATCGTATCCGTATTTGTGGGTTATTTTTATTAACTTTTTGTCAAGCATTTTCTTCTTAAGGTTTCTTATAGGAACAAGTATTTTCCATTTTTTAAGACTTTGTTTAATTTTATACCACATTTTCTTGACCTTCTTTAAACACTTTTTTATACTTAAGCACAAAATATCCACGAATAGCCATAAGCACGAACTCTGTTACGCTTCTTAAAATTATAACGGCTGTCATTGTGAAAATATCAAATATAATTAATATACCCAAAACTATTATTTGAAAAAGCGCCGATGCAATGGTTGAAAAGGTAACTTGTTTTTCCTTGTTGATTGCGCCTAGTGATGGCCACCCCATTAGCATACTTGGAAAACTGAGTAACATTACAGGTATTAAACCCCTGAAAATAGGCACGGCATCGATATACTTCTCACCTGCTATTATTGTTATTATGGTTTGTGGGAAAATATAGCATATCAAACAGCCAACTATTACTATAGGCATAAATAAACACAAAACTTTGCCTATAAATTTTATGTTTTTGTGCTTTACCATTTGTGGATGTATGCCTTTCATTATAGGGTCATACATACTAACAACTGCATTTATGAGTTGAATTGAAACACCCCAATACGCAATGAGTGTTAGGTCGGTTATAAATATACCAATAAGAAGTGTTACAAGTGCAGTAAACGCCGTTGTTGCTATGCCTGAAACAAAATATATTGCAGACTCTTTTAACCTTAAAAACACATTCTTGAATTGTGAAAACTTTATTTTAATTTTATATCTATTAAGAAAAAATAACGACACGATAACTGCCATAATGTTGCCAACAATATCTAGTATTGGAATAACTAATAGGTCTTTATCGCTTTTTACAAAAATAAAAGTTAGTGCCGTTGTTAAACCACGCATTATAACAAAAATTATTGTTAAAACGTGCATTTTTTCTAAGCCCCTAAACAAATAGTCTAACAAAAATGCCGTTAGTGCAACAGCAAGGGCTGATAGCATTGTGAATAAGAAATAATCTCTTAAAATAGGTATTGCAAAACATAATATTACGGCTACAACTAACGAAAGTGCACCAAGCATTATTTTGCCCACCAAAACTTCGCCCGTTGCTATGCCTATTTTTTGCTTATCGCCATTGCAGTTTACAATATCTTTTACTGCTGAGTATAAAAAACCAAAGTCAACTAGAATATGAAGGTAGGTCATGCACGATTTTACATAGGTTACCACACCATAACTATCTTTGGTTAAAACCCTTGTTAAATATGGAAGGGTTATAAGTGGGAATATCATTTTTGCAAAAGTTAGCATATATAACAGCATAGTGTTTTTTGCTGTATTTTTTGTCATACTATCCATTTGTTCCCACCCCCCCTTTTTAATACTTTTTTTGTTTATAAAAGTTTTGTCGTTAAAACTATAGTGCATAAACACACACTACTTTGCCGACAAATTACTCGTTAATTTTACACGAGTTCCTTTTGTAGCGCTTTGATAAGTTTATTATTATCTTCTGTGTTTCTAACAGCAAATCTTAAATATTGGCCACCTGTTTTTTTTGTTAAATCTTTAACGAAAAGATTGTATTTTAAAAGCAAGTTTTTAGTGATTATTTTTGCCGTATATTTATCAAGGACTTCTACCATTACATAATTTGCTTGTGATGGTATAACACGAAGATGTGGAACTCTTTTTAACTCATCAACAAATCTTGTTCTTTCTTTTCTAAATAATTCAAGTGCAATTACATAGTCTTTTTTATACTTTTCTGCAATTTGCATATAAAACTCTGCAAATGAATTTATATTCCAAATCGAAACGTCCTTTTTTAATTCAGATATCATTTCAATATCCCCAGAAGCAAGTATGCCAAGCCTTAACCCCGGCACTCCGTATGACTTGGAAATGCTTTTCATAACGAACAAACTTTTGTTGCTTTGTAATATAGACTGCTCAATCAAGGTATTATCCACTTCATCGGCAAAATCTACAAAAGATTCGTCTATTACAAGTTTAATCTTCTTGCTTTCACTCCACTTTATAAGTTTTAACAAGCCCTTTTTGTCAATATAATTTCCCGTAGGATTATCGGGATTGACAATAACTAGATTTTGTATATCTTTACTATCAAAAAATTCAATCACATCATCTGCGTTATATTTAAAATCTTTGTTGTTAGGAACAAAATATGTAGAAGATGATGCGTTGTAACGATTTGGATATTCTTCAAATGTTGGTTTAACAAAACCCGTTGTTCCTTGCAATTTGCTTAACAACGCTTTTATTAGTTCTGCTGCACCATTACCAACAATAATGTTTTCTTTTCTTATTCCAAAATTCCTTCCTGCAATCAAGGAATTCACACCCATTCCCGAAGGGTATTGGGTGAGCAACACCTGAAAACTCGCTTTAATTTCATCAATTAACCTTTGTGGTGGAAAATAAGGATTTACCAAATAACAAAAGTCAATTATTTGTGGATAACGCCAATATCCACCATAGCGATTTTGCAATAAATCAACCTTTTGGTCATCGCTTGGTGCAAACATAGACATTGCTATATCAAGGTCTTGAACGTCATCTATTTCATACCAAAGTTGACCAGAGAGCCTTTTTGCTTTTATTTCAGGGTCATCAAGCATAGTAATAACTCTTAAAACCTGTTCATAATACTCATTTTCGCCAAGTGCTTTTACGTATGCATCAAGAAATGGAACGTAATGCGTTTTGGAAAATTGCTTGCTAAACTTATAAATATTTACCGTTTTATAATACTCGTTTATCTCTGCAAACTTAAACTTCTTGCCAGGAACAAAAGACTTGATATTGTCTTGCTCATCAATCGTTACACAAGTTCCATCCATCCAACTTTCATATTTATCAACAAGGGCAAGCGTTTCTCTAGGGTCTTTTAAGATTTCATCTATGATAGAGTCTTCAAAAATTAAATCTGACTCAAGTAAAAGCGTATCTTCATTGCAAAGATATTCTTTTGCCAAACTAAGCGAATAAATGTTATTTGTCTTGTCATAAATAGGGTTTTCTATAAATACTATTGGTGTTTTTACATTTAACGTTCCAATATAGTCGATTAGTTTTTGTCCCTTATAACCCACAACGATAACAATCTTTGATAAGTTGTGCCTTTCAAGTTGATTAAGCACTCTCTCAATCAAAGTTACGCCATTTACTTTAACCATACATTTGGTATTGTTATCGGTAAGTTCTTTTAATCTTTTACCCATTCCTGCCGCTAAAATTATCGCTTGCATAATGTTTCTCCCTAAATCTTAAAAAAATAATTCTATCCTTAAAACTCCAATACTTCTGGATTGTGCTTGCAAACTTGTTCTTCTTTTGGTGGCAATCGCATATAGTCACCATATTGGATAGAAAGCATGGTTTTATAATCTTTAACCGTGCTAAAAGTTTTTCCTTCAAAAGTTATAGTCGAAAGGTTTTCTATTACGTCTGCAGGATAAAATAATTTAAGTTCTTCTGTGGAAGCAAGACTTATATACTCGTATCCACTAGTCATATCTTTATAACCATCTACAATTTGTTTTTCTAACTTGTTGCGAATTTTAAGTTGCCTTTTCCTAGATGGTATGAGCAATATTTTAGAAACAAGCCTTAAAAATGCACTGCCCTTGGTATAAGGAAAACCCCTTGTATAAACCATATGAAGTTTTGCCTTAAACAAAAACTTCTTGCGTTTTTTCTTGTCGAGTGGAATTTTTTCTAATGGAAAAATATCAACCCATATTCCGTGATGGCAATCTTCTTTCATCTCTTCAAAACTTGCCAAGATAGTTCCGTCTTTGCGAATTTTTGAATGGCTTATTCCCGAATAGTCTGGCTTGTTTGTTCCTTGCAAATAATAACCTTTTATATTCTCTTTTTCCCAAAGTTCTAAAAAACGATTATACTCATTGCGTTCCATACAAATGTCAATATCATCATCCCACGGAATAAAACCACCGTGCCTAACAGCACCCAAAAGCGTGCCGAAAGCAAGAGTATATTTTATGTTGTGTTTTTCGCAAAATTTAGCAACCATTTCAAGTATTTCTGTTTCAACTAATTGCAATTTTCTTAAAGTTTGGCTTTCCATTTTCCCCTACCTAACCTTGCTAACTAATTTTATCAAAAACATCAGTTTGTGCTTTAATAAAAATTTTGCAAGTTTTAGTTTGTTGTTATTTGTTTTGCAACATTTTATTGCTTTTTCATACATTGGCGTTTTTAATGCCGTTATAATATCTTTTTTTATTACCGAATATTTTTCTTTTCTGTAAAACTGCGAACACACTGCATTAAAGAGCGAGTGAGTTGTTAGCCTATAAGATTGCTCTCTAAAGTCAAACTTATCTAAGTCAATGTGGCTTTTTATTACATTTATTCGTTTTTCAACGCCATACATATCAAAGGCTTTTTTGTTTTTGGTTATCGATTTTGGATTATATCTATAACTATATAGGCATTTGCTTGAAACATATATCGAATTTGCCTTATATATGCAAGGCTTAACGCAAGCATAATCTTCGCCCATAACAATAGCATCATCAACGCTTAGTTGCACAGGTTCATAAATTGCCTTTCTAAACGCCTTCATACATATCGTGGAAGAAAATGATACGCCACTTTTACTCTCTAATAAAATTGGAAAAATCTCTTTTTCTATCCTTTCTCTGTCATAAAAGCCTTCCAAACCATTAAAGTCTTTATTCTCTTTTTCTATCCCTTCAAAATGTTCAACAAAACCAACACAAACGATATCTGCATTATGCTTAGCAATAGCATTTGCGAACTCTTTTAGATAATCTTCTTTTATGCAGTCATCGCCGTCAATGTTAACGATATATTCGCCACTAGAAGCCTTAAGCCCTGCTTTCCTAGCACTGACAAGTCCACCGTTTTGCTTGTGAACAACCTTAACCCTTTTGTCTTTTTCAGCATATTCATCGCACATTTTAGGGCAGTTATCTGGCGAGCCATCATCAACCAAAATAACCTCAAAGTCAGTATAACTTTGAGTTAAAATACTTTCCACGCAACATTTTAAGTATTTTTCTACCTTATATACAGGCACGATGATTGAAAATAGCATTTTTTCTTACCCATTAATTATTTGATAAATTTCTTTATTTATTTTATCTTTGTCAAAATTTTGCTCGGCAAAAGTCCTTGAATTTTGCCCCATAACCTTAACCTGCTCTTTATTTTCTAAAAAGTAGATAACTTTTTCAGCAAGGGCATTTACACTTTTTACTTGGACTAAAAATCCGTTGTATCCATCTTTAACAGTTTCTTTTGCGCCAACCGAATTTGTGGTGATTATCGCCCTTCCCACGCTTTCGGCTTCCATAATAGATACGGGCATACCTTCTCTATATGTTGGTAAAATAAGTACAGCACAGTCTTCTAAATAAGGGCGAACATCTTTAGTAACCCCTAAATAGTTGATAGTGCCATCATCAATATACTCTTTGATGTCACTTAACTTTTCGCTTGCCTCTGCACCTAAATAGTTAAAAACTGCATCGGGATATTTTTGTTTTACAAGCCTTGCACACTCTAAATATTCATATAGCCCCTTTGTCTTTAGCATACGGGCAACCATAAGAAAATTAGTTGTGCTTTTTATCGGCTTAAACTCAAAGTGAGATAGGTCTATACCTATGCCACAAACAATGTGGCATTTATTCTCGCTAACGAGTTTTCTATCAATAAACTCTTTTTTATCATCTTGATTTAAGAAAAATACTGCCTTTGATGCCTTAAATGCCGACTTATAAAGTTTATTAACTACACTGCGAATAATCTTCCATTTAAGCCCTGTCTTTATATAAACATCGCCTAGGCCTTCCACCATAGAGTAAATGTTTTTTACCCCTGCTTTTTTTGATGCTTTTACACCGAAAGTGTTAGGCTTTAGTTGAAAGGTGAAAACAGCATCTGGCTTTTCTTGTTTAATGATTTTTGTTAAATTTTTTCTATATTTTAATATAGCAAAAGGATTTAGCCCCCTATTGTTCTGTTCTACACAATAAAAGTCAGCGCCTAAATCCCTAATATCTTTTTCTCTTAAATTGTCGTGTGCAATTATGCAAACAGAATGACCTTTTTCCTTCAAAAGTTCAATCAAACTTTTGCGAAAGTTTATAACGTTTGTTGACTCGGTCATTATAAGCAAATATTTCATTAGTTTTTATTTTGCTCCCTTATGATTAAATATAACGGCTACCGTCTTAAACATAATTTTTATATCAAGCCATATTGACCTTTTTTTGATATATTCAATATCGAGCAAAACTTTTTCTTGTGGCTTTAAGTCGTATCCACCACTAACTTGTGCTAAACCCGTTATGCCCGGTTTAACCCTTTGCCTTTGACTAAAACCGTGAATATACTTTTCAAACTCCACGTAAAAGCACTCTCTTTCTGGTCTTGGACCAATTAGCGACATTGTGCCAATTAAACAACAAAATAGTTGTGGAAGTTCATCGATACGAGTTTTTCTTAAAAACATTCCAAACTTGTAAATTCTTGTATCGTTTTCGCCATCAGACCAACGCACGCCATCTTTTTCAGCATCGATGTGCATGGACCTAAACTTGATTATCTTAAATTTTTTGCCTTTATATCCAAGCCTTTCTTGAGTGTAAAACACACTGCCCTTTGATGAGCATTTTATAATTATCGCAACGATTATAAATGGAACAATTAACAAGGTTAAACAAATAAACGAAAACAAAATGTCAAATAGTCGCTTAAAAAATGAATAAAAAGGCTTTTTTGCAATTTTGCCAATATCTTCTATAAAATATTCTTCACCTTTTTTTACTTCAAATGGCAAAACAACTGTTGCAGGCATTTCACTTGCGCTTGCAACTTCACTGTACCCTTCTATTAGCGATATGTCGTTATTTTTGTCTTTAGCCGAAATACTCATATAACCCTTTAGTCCGTTTATTTTTTTATGATATAAATTATAAGCATTTTTTATCTAAATATAATCTATAAGATTATACTACATATTTTATCATTTGTCAAGGGGCATTTTTCTTTTTATTTAGTAAATGTTTTTCCAAAATGTTTTTAACTTTATATCAAAAAAGAGTGGGTGTCCACTCTTTTTCTTTTTTATTCATTTTTTCTTATTTATAAGCAAACAACTAATACGCCAATTAAAAGGGCTAATGAAACAACCCCACCAAAAAGCGAATAGCCTATTACAGGGCTTACTTTTTTATTCCATTTAACGCTTTTTATCTTTGACCATGTGTTTTTTATAAAAGATTGCTTTTTCTCAGTGCTTAAAGTTCCTTGTTGAGCATTTTCTTGTTCGATAAGCCCTCTATCTTTTTTTATTGCCTTTCTAATAACACTTATAACGATTGGCGCATCGATAACTATACATAATAGCCAACTAACAGGATATGATACGTAAATCATGCTGTATGTTGGATTTAATAGATAGAAAGTGTATAACCATAAAATTCTAAATGCGCACACACAAATCAAACTGATTACCATTGAAGAAAAAGATTTTCCTATCGCACGCATTGAAAGTGACAACACTTCCATTATGCCACAAAGAAAATACGTAAACGCATACCATTTAAGACGTATTAATGCATAGTGCATTACCAATGGGTCACTTGTCATCATTCTAAAGAACGGCTCTGATAGGGCATACCCCAAAAGCCCCACGGCAATTTGGACAATACTAACAAGAATGCACGCTTTGATTATTGCTTCGCTTACCCTTTTGTGATTTCTTGCACCAAAGTTTTGGCTAACGAAAGACATAGCCGCAACGGCTATTGCGTTTCCTGCAAGATACATCCAGCCATCAAGTTGCGCAGCGATTGATACACCTGTTGTTGCTTCTAAACCAAAACTGTTTACTGTTGATGATATCATTATGTTTGAAATAGAAAACAACGAGCCTTGTATGCCTGTTGGGATACCAACACTTAATGCTTCTAAAAGTTCGCTCTTATATATCTTTAGATATTTGAACTCAAATCTTGAATAACCCGTGCTCTTTTTAATTGCTATAAATGAAAGCACAAGTGAAATTAATCTTGACAAAACAGTTGCAAGTGCAACGCCGTCAACAGTCATTCCAAACGCTTTTATAAATATGTAGTTAAGAATTATATTTGCAAAGCCACCTACAGTTAGATATATCATAGGTCTAACTGAATCGCCAACAGCCCTAAGTATACCTGCTATACAGTTATTAAGCAAAATTACAGGCATACCTATGCAGTATATTTTCATATATAATGCGGCTTGTGGAATAAGTTCTGCATCACACTGCATCCACATTAAAAAGGTTTCTGCACCAAAAAAACCAATTAAACCAAACACTATCCCCCCAAAGAAACAAGCAACAAGCGATGTTCCCACCGTTCTTCTTGCCCTTTGAAGATTTTTAGCGCCCACACATCTAGAAACAACAACGCTGACACCACTTGCTATACCCATAAATAGGTTTAGAAGCAAGGTATCTATCGTACCCGTTGCACCAACTGCACCAACAGCCCTGTCGTTTACCAATATACCAAGCATTATTGTGTCGGTCATATTGAATGCCTTATCTAGCATATATGCTAAAATAATTGGCACTGCAAAAACGATAAGTTTTTTAAATACAGAGCCTGTAGTTAAGTCTATTTCCCTTTTTAATAGTTTGGCTGACATGATAATTTCCCTTTTGCACTAAAATGTGCTTTTCCTATTATTTTAAGGTTTTAACCTCGTCATTAATATAAGTTGTAAAAGTAATTTTGTATCCGTTAGACTCTAACTGTTCACTTTCCTTAATGCATTTCCACCCTTGTTTTTCATCAAGGTTAGGGAAAAATATAGTTGCTTCGCCATCTGCATCAACTTTTGTTATAAGCGCTTCGTTGCAATATTCAAGCAATAAATTGTATATGCTTCCACCACCTATAACGAAAACATCATCGGCGTTATAACTTTTAAGAACATCACTAAGTTCGGTTAAATCCTTAACGACAATGCAACCTTCATAAACATCGTTTCCACGGTGGAACACTATATTCGTTCTGTTTTTAAGTGGTTTAGAATTAGGAAAAGATTTTAGCGTTTTACTGCCCATAACGACAACTTTGCCCTTTGTTTGTTCTCTAAAAAACGCCATGTCAAGTGGGATAGAAAACAATAGGTCGTTATTTTTGCCTATTCCCCAATTTTTATCTACTGCTACTATTGCCTTCATTAGATAGCAACCTCTATTTTATCTTCTAATTTTGTAAATTCATAACCCTCAAGTTTAAAGTCATCTACTGTAAAATCATAGAAATTTTTAACTTCTGGATTTATCCATAGTTTTGGTGCTTCAAACTGTGGGTTTTTAAGTATTTTTTCAACTATTGGAACGTGCCTGTCATAAATGTGTGCATCTGCAATTACGTGCACGAGTTCGCCCACCTTTAAGTTAGACACTTGTGCAAACATATGTAAAAGAATTGCATATTGAACAACGTTCCAATTGTTTGCCGTTAACACGTCGTTAGAGCGTTGGTTAAGTATGCCGTTTAAGGTGTCACCTGTCACATTAAATGTCATTGAATATGCACAAGGATATAAGTGCATTTCGTTTAGGTCTTGGAAGGTGTAGATATTGGTCATAATTCTTCTTGAAGTAGGATTGTTTTTAAGGTCAAAAAGCACCCTATCAACTTGGTCGAACTCCCCTTCTTTATACTTATGTTTAACACCTAATTGATAGCCGTATGCCTTGCCGATAGAACCCGTTTCATCAGCCCAACTATCCCAAATGTGACTGTTTAAGTCTTTTATGTTGTTAGATTTCTTTTGCCAAATCCATAAAATTTCATCGATGGCTGACTTAAATGCCGTTCTGCGAAGTGAAATTATAGGAAATTCTTTGGTTAAATCATACCTATTTACTATGCAGAACTTTTTAACCGTATGTGCTGGCGTGCCATCTTCCCACCTTGGACGGACAGGAAGGTCGGTGTCCCACGCACCATTATCAATTATGTTCCTACATGTTTCAATAAAAATCTTATCTGCTAAACTCATCTTCTTTTCTCCTTATGTATATATTTATTTTGCTGTTAAAACCTTGCTTGTTACGCCGTTAATCATGCCGAGTTTACCCGACAAGGAATTGATTATTGGCTGTGGCGCATCCATAACAACGCTTATAACATTTAATTTTTTTTGTCTATAAGGCAATCCCATTCTGCCGATTATATATTCGCCAAAATCGTGAAGCAATGCATTTATTCTTTGCACTGCATTTGTGTCGCTTATTATAATTGCAACAACCGAAATGCTATTTTCCATATACTTTCCACCTTATTTATTGTTTTCTTTATTATTTTTGCCTATTTTATCTAAACGAAAAATTTTTCTTATCAACATACAAACCGATATTATCGCTGTAAAGCCAAGCACCGTTAGGTAAATTATAAGCACAATTTTCTGGCTGGCAAAAACACCTAATATTTGCAAAATCAAGCCTAAGATAGCAAGCAAAAACACACCTTGCATACAAAAAAGTGACAGCACTTTATAAACCACCTTAAAGCATACTGAAAATATTGTTTTAATCACTCCAAATATTAAATTGCTTTTGTGTAATATCATGCCTTTCCCCTAAAATAAACTCGATAAAAATTGCCCCACATCAAAAATAAATCTACTAAACCCTCGTATTGATAGTGCCCATTCTGGAACTACCCCTACCACTTGGCTAACTTTGCATACATCATACTCGCTTCGGCTATCTTTACTACCATCACGGTTATCCCCTAAATAGAAAATCTCGCCTTCTTTTATTTCCCAACGAGTTGTTTTATATGGACCTTTAGGCTCTGTTAGTGTGCCTTCTGGAAGGTAATCTTCTTTTAACTCGTGCATATCTTGGTCATTTTCGCCAACCCATAGTTTGCCGTCTTCAATTTTGACAATTATCTTCTTACCCTTTTGCCCGATAACGATTGCCCTTTTTATAAGCCATTCGTAACTCTTTCCGTTTTGACTTTTCTTTTCGCCGTCAATAACTATGATATCCCCTTCTTCTGCCGACATAGTGATATTTGCAAATATCACATTTCCATCACTTAGCGTTGGCGACATAGAAGATCCATCTACATACACGCTTATCAAAATAAAATTCATAAACACAAAAATAGTTATCATTAACAAAACGACTATGCCAATTAAAAGGAAAGAAGCACTATTGCTCTTTGCCTTTATATTAGCCTTTTCCATCAAACTGTCGTATACCTTATACATAACTTCTCCTGCTTTTTGCATTTAATGTCATAAACCTAGTTGTTCTCTTGTTGCTTTTGATAAACTTTTATTATTTTTTTCAATTCATCTGGTGACAAGAAAATTGCCCTGCCACATTTTGTGCATTTTATCTTTATATCAGCACCTGTGCGAACTATCTGCCACTCGTTACCACCACAGGCGTGGCTCTTTTTTGAGATTATCTTATCCCCTACACAATAATTCATATCTTTCCTTATAGTTATATCCAAAGTGCATTATTAATTAGGTATTCGCCCTCATCAACACTTATTTCAAGCGCCTCTATCTTTGCATAACTTTTAAGCACCATACCTTCTTTAGTCTTAAATTTATTCATCTCTATCATAACGTTATGCCAAACATCGCCACCCAAAATCTTTGTCTTTACAAAATACTCTATTTTGTTGCCAAAATAATCGCTTATTAACTTTATCGTTATGTTGGTTTGTTCTTTGGTATATACGTCTAGCATAAGCATAGAGCCATCTTTAGGTTGATATTTGCTATTTGCCATAGCAAAAGTTAAAAGTCCACCACTGCAAGTTGCACCAACTATTCCCATAGGACCTTTCTTTTCTCTTACGATACCCCTATCGACTAGGTCTATGTTTTTTGTGCATTTTATCGATGGCGTTGCAGGTGCAAATATACTATGTGCATTTTTTACTCTTGAAGAATATAAAATATTGCTCTTAAAGGTGTTTTCAACTTGGTCGATAGCAAAGCGTTTTGAAAGTATATTTGTGCTCAATTTTAATCGGTTTTTATACTCTATATTAGCATAAGCAAATATTATTTCTGCCCCACTATATGGTGAATAATCTGCTATATACTTTCCTTCTTCACATTTTTTTGCATCTATTTTTTGCCAACAGCGAAGTGCTGGATTTATCTTTTCTTCTGCAACGAAAATTTCAACCTTGTCAATCTTTACAGGGCACTCTTTGTCTGTTTGCACTTCAAATATAATTTTTCCATTTTCTATATCGCACTTGATATCCGATTCTTTTGGCATATCAACATTAGTATCGCATAAATATTTATCAAAAAACATAAGCGCATTGATATAGCCTGCATTATTTATTCTATCAGTATTATTCTCTGATATGTGCATTGCTCTATACGTAGTTTCTGGAATTTTGCTCATTGTGTCTTGAGCCCTATCCACTTCAAAATCGTTGTCGTTTGTTGCACAAAGTAAAAGAGTTGGCGTTTTAATGTGCAAAGCATATGACTGCGAATCTATGCCTGCAATAAATTGATACATTTTGTCATCAAACTGTGGTTCTGGTTTGCCACCAAATTTATATATGCCCTTGTATCCTATCCAACCATAATTAAGTGCAATAACCGTGGCATCTAGGCTAAAGTCTGAGCCTATAACTTGCCAAAGTGCAGTTGCAATTTTTGACACGCCAAAAGCACCCACCTTTGTTACAAATGGTAAATCTTTAAGGTATTTTATTGCATACTTCATAACGGCACACCACTCATACCAACAAGTTGACTTTGCATCTTTTTTTATTGAATATAAGTTTTCTTTTGCCGTTTCATAATTTGCATAACTTACGCTTAATGGGTAAAGGGTATAGTCTGCTTTTCCTTGTGTAAATCCCGCAAGGTCAACCATTAAAACAGTATAACCCTTAGAAACTAAATCTTTTGCAAGTTTAGAGCAGTTATCAATAGCAAATTCTTCAACGAGCAATATCGCTGGGCCTATAGTAGTTTGTTTGCTACGCATAAGTTCAGCATAAATACTCACTTTGCCGTCTTTTAGACTTCTTCCTTCTAAAATGAGTTTTGAAATGATTATATCATCAATATTTTGTTCTTGAACTATGTTAGCACCAACACTTTCTGGTAAATTAAATTTTTTCCAAAGTGCAGAAGGTGTTAAAATTGTTTCAAACATACATACCTCACCAAAAACTACCCCAAAATTTAAAATTTTTATCGTTTTAAGTTGATTTTTTGGATAGTTTAGTTTATAATAGTTTTCACTCATCTTTGAATAAGCGATATTACTGCTATTATATTACTAACTAATATTATATATCATTATTATCGCCAAAGCAAGCGTTTTTTGCATTTAGATATAATTTATTAAAGGGGAAATAAATGACCTGTTTTTTTTCTAAAGAGTTTTCCATTTCGGCTTATACCAATATAGAAAACTTGTTTATAACAGAATATTTACCTATCGCAGGGGGCGATGCCGTTAAAGTTTATCTTTACGGTCTTTTCCTTTGCTCTCACCCCGAAAATGACCAGTCTATTTTGGATATGGCGTCTTCTCTTAAAATGCAAGAAAAAGATGTTATAGACTGCTTTTCTTTCTGGGAAGAATTTGGTCTTTTATCGATTGTGTCTAAAGAACCTTTTTCGGTGCAGTATCACCCTATTCGTTCTTCTTCTAGCACTAAACCTAGAAAGTATAAGGCTGAAAAATATTCCGACTTTACTAAAGGTCTTCAAGCACTTATCCCTAATCGAATGATTTCCACAAACGAATATACCGAATATTTTAACATTATGGAAACATACTTCATCAAGCCTGAAGCCATGCTTATGATTGTTAAATATTGCATCGATAGAAAAGGTAACGACATTTCTTATCGTTATATCTCTAAAGTGGCAAAAGATTTCGGTAATAGGTCTATCAATACTGCCGATAAAGTGGAAAAAGAACTTTCTTCTTACATTGCACAAACGGGTATCATTGAAAAAATCTTGCGTGCACTTTCTCTTCGCCGTCAACCTGACATCGAAGATGCCAACTTTCTTAAAAAATGGACGGGGGAACTATCTTTTGACAGCGATAATATAATTTTTGCTGCATCTAAACTTAAAAAGGGCAGTATGGAAAAACTCGATGAGTTTTTGCTTGAACTTTATGCTATTAAAAGTTTTTCTAGAGAAGAAATTGCAGGATTTTTGGATAAGAAGAAGGCTATTTATGACCTTGCTATAAAAATTAACAAGGCATTATCTATTTATGTTGACGTAATAGACACCGTTGTTGATAATTACACAAAAAAATGGCTGTCTTTCGGTTTTGAAGAAGATGCTCTCTTATTTATTGCAACGCATTGTTTTAGAAGTGGCAAAAACACCCTTCAAGATATGGATGAAATAATAGAGATGTTGCGTCAGCGTGGGTTTATCACCCTATCGGGCGTGGGCGATTATTTTGAAGATATTAAGAAAAACGATGAGTTTATTTCTAAACTGCTTTTAACTGTTGGGCTTAATCGCAAACCTAATTCTTGGGATAGAGAAAATCTTAATATTTGGAAAAGTTGGAACTTTTCTAACGATATGATTTTAGAAGCAGGAAAACTTGCCTCTGGCAAAAACTCGCCTATCGCTTATATGAACGGAATTTTGAGTAATTGGAAAAAGGAAAACGTGTTTAGCCCAGAAAATATTTCTTCTAACACTTCTACTGCCGATAACTCTCAAGAAAATTATAATAGAGAATATGAAAGAAGGCGCTCGGTTGCCCTTTCTCGTGCTCAAAAGAATAATGAGATTGCTATGGAAATTGAAGGGTTTGCCCAAATTTATAGCAAACTTAACAGCATTGAAAGAGACCTTGCTTTTGCCGAGATTTCAGGCGACAATAATACCCTTATAAAACTTGAAAACGAAAAGAAAGAACTTACAATTAATGGCGAAAAATTGCTTAAAACAAAAGGGCTTAACTTCGAGTCGCTTTCACCTATTTATGCTTGCAAAAAGTGTAACGATACAGGCTATGTAGGTACGCATAGGTGCGATTGCTTTAATAAAAAATAATTTAACTTAAAAACAAAATGCTCAAAGGAAACATCCTTTGAGCATTTTTAATTTTTGTTTTTGTTTTTTATTTTCTATCTTCTAACTTTACATATTCGTTTCTGCCGTTTGTAGATACATAAGCAGGACGAATAATTTTACCATTATTATAAAGTTCTTCAAGTCTATGTGCACACCAACCAGACATTCTTGCAATGGCAAACATTGGTGTGAAAAGTTCTACAGGAAGACCGAGCATGTTGTAAACGAAACCACTATAAAAGTCAACGTTTGCCGATACGCCCTTGACAATCTTTCTCTTTTCACATATGAGTTTTTGAGAAATCTTTTCAACCTTATCGTAAAGTTTGAATTCTTTGTTTCTTCCCTTTTCGCTTGCAAGTTCTCTAACGAAATCCTTAAACACTTCTGCCCTTGGGTCAGAGATAGAATAAACGGCGTGCCCCATACCATAAACTAAACCAGACTTATCAAACACTTCGCCTGCGAGCATTTTTGATATGTATACACGAATTTCTTCATCGTCATCCCAGTCTTTAACGTTTTTCTTTATGTCTGCAAACATATCCATAACCTTGATGTTTGCACCACCGTGCCTTGGGCCTTTTAACGAGCAAAGAGCAGCAGTTATGGTTGCATATGTGTCTGTTCCAGCAGATGTTACAACGTGAGTTGTAAATGTTGAGTTGTTACCACCACCGTGTTCAGCGTGCAACATAAACGCAATGTCTAATACTTTTGCTTCAAGTTCTGTAAACTTATTGTCTGGGCGAAGCATATGCAAAACGTTTTCTGCCGTTGAATACTCTGGGCGTGGTCTATGGATATAAAGTGACTTGCCTTCGTTGTTATGCATATGTGCATTATAAGCATAAACTGCAAGCACAGGCATAAGTGAAATGAGCGCCAAACTTTGTTTTAAAACGTTTTCAAGTGAATTGTCAAGCGCTTGCTTGTCGTAACTATAAAGAGCCAAAGTACATTTTGCAATAGAGTTCATAATGTCTTTGTTTGGCGATTTCATAATAACGTCCCTAACAAAGTTTCTAGGAAGTTGTCTATATGTTGATAAAAGTTTTTTGAATTCTAAAAGTTCATCTTTTGTTGGCAATTTATTGAACAATAAAAGATAAGTTGCTTCTTCAAAACCTAAACACAATTCATCGTTATAGTTATCAATCATTGTTTTAACGTTGATACCACGATAGTATAGTTCACCTGGAACAGGCGTTACAACCCCATCAATGTTCTTTTTTGCAATAACGTCTGAGATGTCTGTTAGCCCTGTAATAACACCTGCGCCATTTTCATCTCTCAAACCTTTTTTAACTTGATTATCCTTATATTCTTGTTCGGTAAACTTTGGATTTTCTTGATATAACTTAGTAAGTTTTTCAACTTCCATTTGTTGATATTGTGTATTTGTCATAATTCTTCTCCCATAATTTAGGTTATTTTAGCATTATTTACTAAAAATGTCAATTAAATATACTATCTAAACTATTTGTTTTAATTATAACTACTTCTATTTTTACTTTTTTTCTAAAAAAATAAAGGACTTAAGCATTTTGTCTTAAGTCCCTTTTCTCTTTTCTTATTAATTATTAGTCTTCAATTCTAATAACTGAATTTACCTTTATCACTTCTGCAAGTGAAGAAAGTTTTTCAAGAGTTTTCTTAACTGCACCTTCAGCACAAATATGTGTGTTTACAACGATTTGAGCGCTGTTATCACTGCCACCAACTTGCTTAACTTCTGCAATGCTGATGTTGTTTTTAGCAAATGTTGTTGCTATCTTTGCAAGAACACCTGCCATATCCTTTACTGTTAAACGAATATAGTATTTAGAAGTAAAATCTTTAACAAACTTAGTTTCCTTATTGCCTTGTGCGTTGTTTTTAAAACTTGCATAGAAATATTCGTTATGTTTTGCTGCAAAAATAATGTCTGAAACGATTGCACTGCCTGTTGGAAGAGCACCTGCGCCCCTGCCATAAAGCATAATTTCGCCAACTGCATCGCCAACTAAGTGCACTGCATTAAATGAATCGTTTACGCTTGCAAGTGGGTTATCGTTTTTGATAAATGTTGGGTGAACTCTAACTTCAACGCCCTTTTCTGTATCTTTGCCGATACCTAATAGTTTAAGGGTATATCCCATTTCTTTACCTTGAGCGATGTCTTCTTTTGTAATAGATGTTATGCCTTCTCTATAAACGTTTTCAATGCAAATTTTCTTTTTAAATGCAAGGCTTGACAAAATTGAAAGTTTATACGTTGCATCAAATCCTTCTACGTCGGCTGTAGGGTCAAACTCTGCATAGCCTAAGCGTTGTGCTTCTTTTAAGGCTTCTTCATAAGACCAACCTTCATATGCCATTTTTGTCAAAATGTAGTTTGTTGTGCCGTTGATAATACCTTTGATAGATAAAATCTTGTTTGCTTGCATACCATCGATAAGCGTACGAATGATAGGTACCCCACCCACGCAACTTGCTTCAAAAAAGAGTCCTGCGTTCATCTTTTTTGCTTCTGCTTCGAGTTCTGGCCAATGCTTTGCAAATAATTCTTTATTTGAAGTTACAACTGTCTTGCCACTCATGAGTGCTGTTTTAACAAAAGTTTTTGCAACACCTGTGCCACCGATAACTTCAACAACAATATCAACTTCTGGATTAGAGCAAACTTCTTCAATGCTTGATGCAATCTTGCTCTCTTCAATGCCGAGAGAAAGTGCCCTTTCTTTATTCTTTTCAAGAACGGCTTGAACTGTTATGTCTACCCCTTGAGTCTTTTTGAAGTATTCTTTGTTTTTTGTTAGAATTTCGTATGTGCCACCACCGACAACACCTAATCCTAAAATAGCAACGCCTGCTTTCTTTAACATAATAATCTCCTTTTATTTGTTAAGTTCGTATATAATTTTAAGCCCATCTAAAGTCAATGTTCTATCGACTAAATTTATGAGTTTTACTTCTTTTGCAATAATTTCACCAAGTCCACCTGTTGCAACGACTTTAATTTCATCAACACCAAGTTCTTTTTTTATTCTCTTAAGAATATTTTCAACAAGTCCTGCAAAACCAAAGATGATACCTGCTTGCATGCAGTGTTTTGTATTTTTGCCTATAACCGTTTTTGGTGCATCGAGTTCTACCATTGGTAGTTGTGCCGTTTTTGTTGCTAATCCTTCAAGCGAAGTCTTAATTCCCGGTGCAATAACAACGCCGAGCAGTTCGCATTTTTCGGTTATTACATCAAAGGTTGTGGCTGTTCCAAAGTCTATAACAACGATAGGGCCACCATACTTGTTAAACGCCGACACGCTGTTAACTATTATGTCTGCACCCACTTCTCTTGGGTTTTCTGCCTTGATGTTAAGCCCTGTTTTTATCCCCGGCCCAACGATAATAGGCGAAATACCAAAAAAGTATTCGCACATATGACAAATGGTGTAGTTTAAGGCTGGGATAACCGATGAAAAGATAATTCCATCAATATCGCTCTTTTTTATATCCTTATCCGATAAAAGACCAACTAAAACCGAACCATATTCATCTGCTGTTCTTGATATTCTTGATGACACCCTAAAAGATGCCACGAGTTTATCGCCGTCAAACACACCGTATTTTATATTTGTATTTCCTAAATCTATTGCAAGCAGCATTTATTTTCCCCTAGTTAATTAGTTTTTCTCAAAGCCTTAACAACCCTTTGTATCATTGGAATAAACACTAAATTCACTGCCATTTCTAAAACAAAGTTAAGCCAAATAAGAGCAAAAACTGTTGTAAATACCGTTCCTGCAGTGCTTACCCCCATACCCAAGAAGTTTGCCGTGGTATCTTTCATTAAAATTATACCGAGCAAATATATCCCAGTGTTTACGATAGGAAGTATAAC
>JAZOMM010000163.1:0-6703 GCA_045653965.1 Christensenellaceae bacterium
CCACATTTTTTGAAAAGGCTTGGCAGAACGCCTTTTATTATTCACGATGGAAAGCGTAATAAAATTGCAATTTCTAACGGACAAAAACTTGAAATTAGGCATACTGACCTGCCTGCAAACTTTGTGCCTTCTGAAAATGAAAAAGAGTTTAACCTGCTTTGGAAAAAATATTTTCAGTCGGTGAACATAAAAGAGCGAAGAAATACGGCTCAGCAAGACAGATACTTCCCTAGAAGATATAGAAAATATTGTTTTGAAACTTGGGAATAAAAAACAAAAAGTCGCTTTATTTAGCGACTTTTTTATTATACTTAAATTTATTATGCTTAAATTTATTTTGTTAATAGTTCTTTTATGACAGGTGTCATAACATCGGCTATTCGCATTGCTCCAAGGTCATTTGGATGAGCGCCATCAACCGTGCAACAATCTCTTTCCGATTCGCCATAAAGTGACTTGCCCGTGACATATGCAATCTTTTTATCGCCGTTTGCAAGCGCTTTTTCATAAGTAGAGCGAATAATCTCTGCCCTTTCATCGTGTGGCATATAATCAACGCTTGGCATATCCCACAAGAGTATTGGTGTGTCTGGGTGCTTTTCCCTTAGCCTTTCATAAATAGAATAATGTGGTGGCAATACTAAGTCTGGGTGCGACTTAAACATATAATAGTTAAAGGCAAAAACCGAAGCGTCATACGAGTTAAAATAATCAATCATAACATCTTCTGCCTTTCCATTGCCAGAAAATCCTAAGTTAACAGAGTTAGCATTAAGCCTTCTGCCGATGATAGAGATAAAGTCATTGCCTGGTCTTGACACACAAGCACCTTGAGTTATTGAACTGCCATAAAATACTATTGGCTTTGTGACAGCATAGTCTGGCGCTTTTTCTATGATGCTTTCTGGTGCAACGCCGATATACAACTCAGATACCCCACCATAGAGTGGAAAGTATATTTCGATTAGTTTTTTACCTTCTGGCTTTAACAAATTTTTCTTGTCTGCAAAATAGATTTTTTCGCCCTTAACAAAGGTCTTTGCAAATGCTTTTGGCGTTGGTGAATATCTCGCTTGAAAAAATCCATCAGCATACACCGAAAAGCCGTGGCTTCCCGTTATTGTCATGTGCGACATTATAGAAAAACATGGAATTGATGCCTTTATTGCAATATATGGAGAATCGGTTATAAAACGAATTCTACCACCTGCTGTCATCTTTCCAAGTGCTACAAGATAATCACTAACCTGACCAGCAACTTGTTCTGGAACACGCCTATATATACCTTCTGTTTCATCAAAGTAAACGCCGTGAAGCGATATTCTTTTATCGTGCGCACTTATAAATTTAACCCCCTCGCAATTGCCAGATACGGCGGCAAGATTGGGGTCCATTTTTTCTATATCCATTTCTCGCTCTCCTTAAATTAATTATACTTAAATACCTAGTAACTTTTTAATAGCAGGGGTAAATGCATCTGCCATACGCATTGCACCAAGGTCGTTTGGGTGCAAGCCATCAACGGTGCAACTATCCCTTTCACCTACTCCAAATAGGTCTATTGCAGGAACGAGCGCAACATTTTTATCGCCATTTGCAATCGCCCTTTCATAAGTATCCCTAATAGTTTGTTCCCTTTGAATATTCTTATCATAATCACAACAAGGCTTGTCAGTTAAGAGTATGCCTGCAGTTGGGTGTTTTTCTCTTATCCTTTCATAAATAGAATAGTGTGGTGGCAAAACTCTATCAGGGAAATTTGCATATAGATTATAGTCAAAGCAATAAATTGAGCCATCAAACGAGTTGATAAAGTCAACCATGTTGGCTTCTGCATTGCCATTGCCTGAAAAACCAAGGTTAATGTAATCTGCATTTAACCTTCTTCCTATAATCGAGATATAGTCATTTCCTGGGCGAGATACACATGCACCTTGCGTTAAAGAACTGCCATAAAAAACCATTGGCTTTGTGATAGCATAGTCTGGTGCTTTTTCTATGATGCTTTCTGGTTCAATACCGATATATAACTCGGATACCCCACCATAGAGTGGAAAGTATATTTCAATTAGTTTTTTGCCTTCTGGCTTTAATAGATTTTTCTTGTCTGCAAAATAGATTTTTTCGCCTTTAACAAAAGTTTTTGCAAATGCTTTTGGCGTTGGCGAATATCTCGCTTGAAAAAATCCATCAGCATACACCGAAAAGCCGTGGCTTCCCGTTATTGTCATGTGCGACATTATAGAAAAGTATGGAATTGATGCCTTTATTGCTATATACGAAGAATCGGTTATAAAACGAATTCTACCACCTGCCGTCATCTTTCCAAGCGCAACCATATATTCGCTTGAAAGGATTGCAACTTCTTCTGGAACACGCCTATATAGTCCTTCTTTTTCATCATAATATACGCCGTGAAGCGAAAATCTTTTATCGTGTGAACTTATAAACTTAACACCCTCGCAGTTGCCAGATACGGCGGCAAGATTGGGGTCCATTTTTTCTATATCCATAACTTCTCCTTTATGATTAGATTTTATTTAATGACTTAAATAAATTATATCATTAAACACCAAAAAAAATCAAGGGGTTTTGATAAAAATAAAAATATCCACTTTTAATAAAGTGGATATTTTTTATACAATTTTTTCCTTAATTATTTATTTAGTGCTTACCAAACTGAAACTGCTTTAAGCAAGGTCGTGCCAACACGCTTTATTAAAGTTCAATTTTAAGCATATCTCCATTTTTAACAATTTTAGTGCCATAAGGTGTTGAAAGCCTATCTAAAACGTCAAAAATTTCTTGACTTTCTTCACCTTTAGCATGGTAAGGCAATCCATCTAACTTGCCTTGCTTCTTGAACCCTGCAACGATAGGCATCATTTCAAGAGAAACAAGTTTGCCATTTTCAAATTCCATCTTTGGAAGTACGGTCATGAAATTACACTTATGCACTTGCAAACCGATTGTATTATTTTTTGAACGAGCCATAAGCCCTTCCCATGCGGTTGCATTTTTGTCACATCCATATTTTTCCATAAAGTCCACAGGAAGATGTTTTACCCTCATACCTTGATAGATAAAATCGCCAAGTGAATAAAAAATAGGACAGCCTTTATAAATTTCGATAGGGCGAAGTCGGTGTGTGCCACCTCCGATTACAGCCGAAACGCCCGCATCAATGCAAGAACGCGCCAAGTCTTCATAAAAATCTGGTACATTTTCATTACTGTCACCCTTATCGTTATGACAATGCACTAAAATAAAAACATAGTCGTTTTCTTGCTTTGCCTTTTTTATTGCATCAATAATTCTTTCTTTATCGGTTTTATTGCACTCAGTTTCCTTTTTAGAGCCGTCATAACAGAACTTGGTTTGACCAAAAGTAAAAATCCCTTCAGGGTCAGGATAACCATAACCATCTGCAATATCCCTATCTCTTGTCAAATTGATTTTAGTCAAATAAGCAAGTTCTTTTAGCATTTCATACTCTTTTTTGCCTATTAATCTAAAAGTGTTAAACCTAAAATAGTTAACACCAGGGCGTGCTTCCATCGTGTTGGTCTTAACCCCTGCTCTAAATGTCATATGCACTGCCGAATATTCACACATAACTGCAAAAATAGCAACCTTTTTGCCATCAATATTTAAAATCGCAGGTGCAGATGCTTCATCAAGACTATTGCCCGTGCCAGAGTGCGCCAAACCTCTCTTGTCAAGTTCGGCGATGGTTGAGAGCATTCCATGATAACCATAATCCATACAGTGATTATTTGCCGTTCCATAATAGTTAAAACCAAAGTTTGTTAAATGGTCAAAGTCTTCAGGCTCTGTATTAAGCCAAGTTCCACCACTATATCCGTTAGGATAATCACCAAACTTTTCAATATTAGTTTCTAGATTAGTCATTTTAACATCGCAAGCATTGATATATTCATAAACTTCCTTAAAATCACCATCATAATATTCTTGTGGAATATCTGCAGTAAAAAGAGCATCACCAGTTCCTGTCACTTTTAATTTATTACCCATAATTAAAACTCCTTAAGCAAAAGCCGTTTGTGTTTATACAAACCAGTTAAAGCAACCAATTAGCGCTATTAAAGCGGTAACTAATATCGAACATACCGACAATAAGAATAATTTAGAAAAAAGTTTATCTCTGCCTTTTTCGGTTGCAATTTTACTTGTAGAATAAGCCGAAAGCATAAGTCCACCACAACTAGAAAGTGGGCTAAACGCAGCAGCGTTTGCACCGATACAAATACCTGTTACAAGTGCCACTGGGTTTACACCAGCCGAAATGGCAAGCGCAGGAACGGTTGGAATAAGTGTTGGCATAACCACACCTGATGCAGATGATACCCAAGACATAATGCCCGCTAATATAGTTATTATAGCAGCAGCAGTCTGTTCACCCATTAATAATCTAATACCGTCTGATAAAAGGTCTACACCACCAAGTTCGGTTACAAGTGAAATTAGAATGCCTACGCCTGTTATCATAATGAGGGTATTCCAAGGAATTTTTTTCATTGCTTCAACTTCATTACCAAAGCCAAATATACATAAGACTATTGCAACTAAAAATGAAATCAAGCCAATATCAATGCTAAAAATTGTTGAAAGTGCAGATACTAAAATAATACCTATTATTGTAAACAAATGCTTTATCTCAAACTTAATGTCATTAGAAATATCGGCTTTTTTCTTTTGACTATCATCGTATTTATGCCACTTGAACACAAAGAAATATAAGATTATGGCAATTAGAAGCATTGTAATAAACATAAAAAATGCAATAGATAATTCAATGCCAACTATACCACTTTGTTCAGATTTGGTTATTGCAACTATACCCGATGGAGTTATTGGCGAAAGCCCACCCGCAAAAGCACCTAATCCACCGAAAAACAAGAATTTCATAGGGTCTACTTCTGCTTCAATGGCGAGCGCTATTGCAAGCACAGATACAAGTGCAGTTGCAGAAATAAGTCCTGGACCAATAAATGAAATTATCGCTGAAAAAAAGAATAATACAATAGGGATAAGTTTAACCTTTCCTTTGCATAGCATCAATGCTTTTCTTGCTATAATTTCAAGGGTTTGGTTGTTTTGTGCAATGCAAAACAAAAACATAACGCCTAAAAGTTTTATGAATAGCGAACTATCAAATGCTTTTAATAGGAATTTATCAGGAACGCCTGCTATCCTTGCCAAAATTAATGCAAGTGCAATAGAGACAATCCCTGTGTTCTTCTTAAATATACAGCCAATCGCAATAGCAACGGCTAAAAAAACCAAAGACAATATAGGATATAACATAAGTTGGACCTCGCTGAGTATTTTATATAAATCTACAATGTAGTCATTATACAATTAATAAACATAAAAGTCAAGAAATTTATTTTCTTTTTTATACATAAAATATTGGACACATCGCCATAAAATGATGTGTCCAACTTTGTTTATTATTGATTTTTGTTTTATAAGATTTTTACAATAGAAATACTAAATTCTATATATCTTCAAAACCTTAAAATAATCAGTAATTTACTAATTATTTATTTAATGCTTCTTGAACTGCAACTGCGCATGCAACTGTCATACCAACCATTGGGTTGTTACCAGCACCGATTAAGCCCATCATTTCTACGTGAGCAGGAACTGAACTTGAACCAGCAAATTGAGCGTCTGAGTGCATTCTACCCATAGTATCAGTCATACCATAAGAAGATGGACCAGCTGCCATATTGTCTGGGTGAAGTGTTCTACCTGTACCACCACCACTAGCAACAGAGAAATATTTTTTGCCGTTTTCGATAGCCCATTTTTTATAAGTACCAGCAACAGGGTGTTGGAAACGAGTAGGGTTAGTAGAGTTACCTGTGATAGAAACAGCAACGTTTTCTAATTTCATGATAGCAACGCCTTCTGGAACGTTGTCAGCACCGTAGCACTTAACTTCGCCTCTGGGACCCTTGGAGTATCTTGTTTCGGATACAACCTTGATCTCTTCTGTGTTTGCATCAAATTCTGTCTTAACGTATGTGAAACCGTTGATTCTGGAAATGATGAACGCTGCGTCCTTGCCGAGACCGTTGAGGATAACACGGAGGGGCTTTGTTCTTACCTTGTTTGCGTTAAGAGCAATCTTGATTGCACCTTCAGCAGCAGCGAAGGATTCGTGACCTGCAAGGAAGCAGAAGCATTCAGTTTCTTCGGAAAGAAGCATGGATGCAAGGTTACCGTGACCAAGACCAACCTTTCTGTTTTCAGCAACAGAGCCGTTGATACAGAAAGCCTGAAGACCGATACCGATTGCAGCTGCAGCGTCAGCAGCCTTTGTGCAGCCCTTCTTAAGAGCGATAGCGGCACCAACAGTGTATGCCCAAACTGCATTTTCAAAGCAGATAGGCTGAGTTTCTCTTACGATTTTATCGCAGTCGATACCTGCAGCGAGAGTAATTTCCTTACACTCTTCAATGGACTTAATGCCGTATTCAGCAAGAACTGCGTTGATTTTTTCAACACGTCTTGAGTAGTTTTCAAATAATGCCATTTTTCAGTACCTCCTTCGATTAGTCTTTTCTCGGGTCGATGTACTTTGCAGCTTCATCAAATCTGCCGTAAGTACCGCGAGCCTTTTCGTATGCGGTGTTGGGATCGTCGCCCTTCTTGATGAAGTCTGTCATCTTTC
>JAZOMM010000164.1:0-4127 GCA_045653965.1 Christensenellaceae bacterium
CTTTTCGCCGTTATAAGAGAACCATGCCCCACTTTTTTGAATAATATCGTATTGAATACCAAGGTCAATTAGGCAACTGCCTTGAGAAATGCCCTTGCCAAAAATAATGTCAAATTCTGCCGTTTTAAATGGTGGCGCAACCTTGTTTTTAACGATTTTTGCCTTTGTGTGACTTCCGTATGCACCTTCGCTATCTTTAAGCGCATCAGCCTTTCTTACGTCAATTCTAACGCTTGCATAGAACTTAAGTGCCTTACCACCTGCAGTAACTTCTGGGTTACCAAACATAACGCCAACCTTTTCTCTAAGTTGGTTGATAAAGATAATACAAGTTTTGCTCTTGTTTGTAATTGCAGTGAGTTTTCTAAGTGCTTGGCTCATAAGTCTTGCTTGAAGCCCTACGTGAGAGTCACCCATATCCCCTTCAATTTCAGCCTTTGGTGTGAGTGCTGCAACAGAGTCAACAACGATAATGTCAACAGCCTTACTGCTAACGAGTGATGCTGTGATATCGAGGGCTTGTTCGCCTGTGTCTGGTTGAGAAACGTAAAGTTCATCAAGGTTAACACCTAGTGCCTTTGCATAAACAGGGTCTAATGCGTGTTCAGCATCTACAAATGCCGCAATGCCACCTGCCTTTTGTGTTTCAGCGATTACGTGAAGTGCAACCGTTGTTTTACCAGAAGATTCTGGTCCATAAATTTCAATAATTCTTCCCCTTGGAAGTCCACCAACACCAATGGCTAAGTCAAGTGATAAACACCCTGTTGGCAAAACTTCTATGTTAGTGTCGCCAGCATTTTGTCCTAAACGCATAATTGCGCCCTTGCCATATTGTTTTTCAATTTGAGCCATAACGCCGTCAAGCGCTTTTATTTTTGCTTCATCCATAATAATAATTTCCCTTTATATATTTTTTAGTTTTTTTATTGCTAAAAACAGCGCTGTATTTTTTGCTGTTTCAGTAATTTCTTCTCTTGAACCTGATAATTTATACCTATAAGTATGAACGCCGTCTTTCATGCCGACAGCAATAAAGCAAAGCCCCACAGGTTTATCGGTATCATCGCTTTGTGGCCCTGCTATGCCTGTTGTTGACACGGCTATATCACAGCCTTCTTTTAATAAACCAACAGCCATTTGGTATGCAACCACGGCACTAACTGCACCCTGAGTCCTTAGGTCATCTACCTTTACATTAAGCCTTTTTATTTTGCTTTGGTTTGAGTATGATACAACTCCTTCGTTCACTACATCTGATGCCCCAGAGTTTTTGATTATCTCCGATATAACCCTGCCACCTGTAAAAGATTCAGCAGTTGAAAGTTTTAATTTTCTAAGTTTTAATAGGTCGAATAATCTTTGGCTTAAACTCTCATCATATTCTGCATAGATGTTGTCTTTAAGTTCTGCCACGATAAATCTTACCACTTGTTTTTTAGTTTCTTCTAGCGTGTCATAATCAAAGAATAGGTCAACTGTTTTGTCCCCAAATTTTTCAAAGATATTATAGTAAAATCCTTTCTCGCATAGCCCTTCTGCCCTATTTAGCGTTTGTTTAAGTAAATTAGTGTCGCCAAAATATTTTAAGGTTAGGCGAGTTTTCTTTATGCCTAATTTGTTTTCAAGATAAGGCAAAACATACTTGTCCGTCATCGTTTTAACTTCTTTGTAGTCAAAAGGAAGAACGGATAGCGTTATATCGTTAGTATCGAGTATAAAGCCTTGAAATCCACCATAAATGTTTGGAATAACCACCCCTTCTATTGGCAAAAGTGCAAAGTCTTCTGGATAGTTAATTGCGTTTGCCTTTGAAACGGCATCTAAAAAACTTCTTGCATTTTCATTTTCTACAAGTGGTGTGTCAAAAGTTTCTGCAATTATATTTTTAAGGTTAAAACTCACCGTATCCCCACCGATTATGATAAGGTTGTCAAACATTTCCTTAAACTCAACCAGTCTTCTCTTAAAACCTAAGTCATCGGTGAAAGACAAAACCTCAATGGTGTCTATATCAAGCCCACCACTTTTGAACACGCTAAGGGCATTAGCAAAATAATCGCCATCAAATTCGGTTTTTATGTTTCTAAAAAATATAAGCGCACTTTTCATTAGTTATTATTTATTTTCCTTTAGAACATCGATGTTTTTTACAATACACTCTATGCCAGAATAAATTGTGAGCAAGGTTGCTAAACCTAAAAAGCAAAGTCCCACAATGTTAAGTGCAGAATAAAGTCCTGGCATAAAATCAGCACTAAGTAGCAAAATGATTACTGCAATATCTTGAACAAAGGTTTTAATCTTTCCTGACTTATCGGCAGCAAGCACCTTGCCGTTTGATGCTGCAACAATTCTAAACCCACTAACGATTAACTCTCTTGCAAGAATAATAGCAACTGCAATAGCACCATAAAAAGGAAGTATTGCTGGCTCGTTTGTCATAGGAAGTAGCATTACGATAAGTGCAGTTGAAACGAGCACTTTGTCTGCTATAGGGTCTAAAAACTTGCCAAGGTTAGTTACAAGTTTATATTTTCTTGCGATGTATCCATCTAGAAAATCAGTAAACGCTGCAAGCACGAAAATTATTGCTGAAATTAAGTAGTTATAAGGCAAAACCGTTAGATAAAATGTAGCCACGAAAAGTGGTATCATTATAAGCCTTAAAATTGTTAATTTATTTGGTAAATTCATTGTCTTTCTCCATACAAGTCATATCCCGTTGACTTTAGTATTTGTATATCATAACTTTCGCCATATTCAACTTCATCACGAGAAAAGAAATAAACCTTTCCATCGATGTCTGGCGCATTGAAATATGCCCTTCCATAGTAAACGAGTTGGTCAGCATCAAAGCCTTCTGCCACAACCTTAATGGTCTTGCCTATAAACTTTTTATAGTTTTCCTTAACCACCTTTTTTTGCAAAGAATAAAGTTTTTTAAGTCTTTGGGTTTTTATTTTTGCCGGAACTTGTCCATCAAGTTTATATGCCGGTGTGCCTTGCTCTCTGCTATACTTAAAAAAGCCTGCGTTAAAGAGTTTTGCTTTAAGTAAAAACTCGGTTAGGTTGTTAAACGCATCTTCACTCTCCCTAGGAAAGCCCGTTATAAAGGTAGAACGAATTGCTATGCCATTAACCTTTGCCCTAAGTTTTTCGATAAGTTTTAAATACCCCTCTGCCGTGCCCTTTCTATTCATAAGTTTAAGCACTTTATCATCGGCGTGTTGAAGTGGCATGTCTATGTACTTAATAACCTTAGGATTGTTTGCAATCTCATCGATGAGGTCATCGGTTATGTTTTCAGGATAACAATAAAGTAGTCTAATTGCCTTTACATTGTCGAGTTTAGATAGTTCTTGAATTAAAGTAACTAGCGTGATGCCACCATCTAGGTCACAGCCGTATTTAGCAGTGTCTTGCGCAACTAAAATAAGTTCGCTAACCTTTCCTAAGCATTTTGCTTCTTCTATTAAGTCGAACATATCTACCGAGCGATATTTACCCCTAATAGATGGTATCAAACAGTATGTGCAGTGGTTAGAACATCCGTCTGCTATTTTTAGGTATGCATAGTTATCGGTGGTAACAACCCTTTTCTTTCCACACTCGCCCCTTGGCTCGCCAACGCATACCACTCTTTCGCCAGCATAAATTCTGTCAATAACGGTTAGAATTTCATTATAGTCACTGACCCCCAAAAAAGCATCGCCTTCAATGAGTTCATCTTTTATTTGGTCGATGAATAGTTGTGGCAAACAGCCCGAAACGATAACCTTTTGTGTGCCGTTTTTTTTGCTTTCTATAGCCATTAAGATTTCTTCAATGGCTTCTTTTCTAGCACTTTCTAAAAAAGCACAGGTATTTACGATTAAAATCTCGGCATCATCGATATCGGCTGTTAAAGTATGCCTTTTGGAAAGAATGGCAAGCATTTTTTCGGTATCCACTCTATTTTTGTCGCAACCGAGCGAAATTACACCAATTTTTTTATTTAACACTTGTTCCATATCAATAATCTTCTACACCAGGTCCAAATCTTTGTTCGTATTCTTCTGGGGTAATTAGTACCCTTCTTGCCTTTCCACCTTCGTTAGGCGCAATAAAACCTTTTTGTTCCATCT
>JAZOMM010000165.1:0-2484 GCA_045653965.1 Christensenellaceae bacterium
AAGCACCTGCAACTATCGAGTGGGAATAATTTTATAAGAAAAAAATAAAATCAAAAAGAAGTCACAAAAATGTGACTTCTTTTTTTGCTATTAAACAATATTATAATTCATTTACACATATCTGCATATATTATTTTTTAATGTTTACGGATATTATGCCAGATACACCACCGATAATGCTTGTAAAGATTAAATCTAAAATAAAACTATTTCCAAAAATCATTTGCCCACAAAACAAAGAAAATAATAGGTATGTAATAATGGTTGTTAAAAAAGCCATAACCACTCCCCTAACAAGCCCACTTCTGCCACGGATATTAAGTGAGCAACCTAAAAAGATTGCTATGATTTTGATAAATTGGTTAACTGCTTTAATAACACTTTGGCTTAAAAGTGTAAACTTTAGTAAGCCCGAAAAGATTAAAACGCCAACTAAAGTTATAATAACGGCTGTTAAAACGGCCTTTAATATTCCAGAAAAAAACTCTTTTACACTATCTAACATAAAAAACCCCACATACTCTTTACTTAAAAGTATGCAGGGAATAAAAATTCTATGATAGTTTTTTTAATTTAGATAAAGATTACTCAGCAGGTTTTTCTTCTACTTTTTCTTCCTTCTTATCTTCTTTAATTTCTTCTTTCTTTTCTTGTTTTGGGTTAGCAGGTGCTGTTTGATAAATAGCGCCCTTGTCAAACTTAACGAAAGAATCTTTGCCTTCCATACCTGTTCTTAAAACGAAAGTGTTTTCAGAATCATCGATTTCAGCAACATAACCACAAACGCCACCGATAGTTTTAACTTTATCGCCAATTTTATTGCCGTTAACCATATCTTGTGCTTGTTTTTGCCTTTTCTTGTTTGAATAACTTGACCAAATGAATAGACCTACGATTGCAACGAGTAATACAACTATCATAACTGTTGATGTAGTGTCTGCTTGTGCTAATAAATTTGATAACATTTTTTAATCTCCTTAAAGTTAAATACAATTATATTGTAAAATATTTTAGTTTATAAATCAAGCAATTTTAGGTGTTTTTTTGTCTAAAAGTGCGTCTTATTATATTTTAGGATAGGTTTTTCCCGTTTTTGCATAAAATTCTTGTCTAAACTCGGTAAACGAATCTTGCAAAATGGCTTCTCTCATATTGTGCATAAGTCTATTTAGGTATGATATGTTATGAAGGCTTATCATCATTGCACCCATCATTTCGTTTACGTTTATAAGGTGCCTTAAATATGCCTTTGTATAATTTTTACAACAATAACAATCGCAAGATGAGTCAAGTGGAGTAAAATCTTCTTTATACATGCCGTTTCTAACCACCACTTTGCCGTTTTCGGTGAGTGCCGTGCCGTTTCTTCCTACCCTTGTTGCAAGCACGCAGTCAAACATATCGATACCACGCATAACCCCTTCAACCAAACAGTCTGGGCTACCAACCCCCATTAAGTATCTTGGAATATGCGTTGGATAATATTCATAAATACTATCCATTATATCGTACATTATAGGCTTAGGCTCGCCAACAGAAAGTCCACCGATTGCAATGCCGTGCTTAGCATAAGGTATAGTTTCAAGCAAACTTTGTTTTCTTAAATCCTTAAACATATTGCCTTGAACTATTGGAAACAATGCTTGGTTATCATTTTGGTGTCTTTGATAACACCTATCAAGCCACTTAAGTGTGCGTTCCATTGCCGTTTTAGACTCTTTATAGTCAGCGCCATAAGGCGAGCATTGGTCAAACGCCATAATGATGTCTGCACCCAAGTTGTTTTCTATGTCGATTGCCTTTTCTGGCGTGATAAAGTGTAAACTGCCATCGATGTGCGAGTTAAAATACACGCCATCATCTTTAATCTTATTTAGTTTAGCAAGCGAAAAGACTTGAAATCCACCACTATCGGTAAGTATCGGTCTATCCCACGCCATAAACTTATGAAGTCCACCAGCGTTTTTTACAATTTCATCACCCGGTCTCATATAAAGGTGATAGGTGTTTGCAAGAATAATTTGACTGTTAGTTTCCTTTAAGTCTCTTGGCATAACCCCCTTTACCGTTGCTTGCGTACCCACAGGCATAAATGTAGGCGTTTCTATATCGCCGTGTGGCGTATGAAGAATACCTGCCCTTGCACCTGTTTTAGAATCTTGTTTAATTGTCTGATAATAAAATTTTTCCATAATTTTTGTATTTTATATATTGTTTTATTCGATAAACATTGCATCGCCAAAAGAGAAAAAACGATACGATTGGTCAACTGCAAGGTTATAAATTTCCAACATCTTCTCTCTTGTTGAAAGAGATGAAACGAGCATTAAGAGTGTTGATTTTGGAAGATGAAAGTTTGTGATTAAACTATCCACGCACTTAAATCTATATGGTGGATAAATAAATATTTCAGTGTTATCCTTTGTTGCCTTAACAAAGCCATTTTCATCACTTGCACTCTCTAAAGTTCTAACACTAGTCGTG
>JAZOMM010000166.1:0-1513 GCA_045653965.1 Christensenellaceae bacterium
ACAAACCATCTTTTCTTATTAGTTCGCCGTCGAGATAAATTTCCCCACCACCATATTCTTTTGTTTGAATTTGCACTAAATCCCAATGAAGTGCAGAGATATTTCCGTTATAGCACTCATCATAGCAACAACCTGGTGTAAAGTGGATAGAACCAGATATTTTTTCATCAAACAATATGTCGCCCATAGGGTTTTTGATATAAGGGTTAACCCCAAAAGCAAACTCGCCAACGTATCTTGCACCCTCATCGGTCTCGAAAATGGCGTTTACCTTTTCGGTGTCGTTTGCAGTTGCTTTTATAATCCTGCCGTCCTTAAATGTCAAACTAACATTTTCAAACTTAAATCCGTTTTCAACAGATGGTGTGTTATAGGTTATAGTTCCGTTAACGCTATCTTTGATAGGTGCTGTGTAAATTTCGCCATCAGGGATATTTCTGCTTCCAGAACATTTTTGACTGCCTATACCTTTGATTGAAAAACTTATGTCGGTATCTTTTGCTATAATTCTAACCTTATCGGCATTATCTAGTCTTTTCTTTAACGCATCCATTGCCCTATCCATCTTTGAATAGTCTAAAGTGCAAACATTAAAGTAAAATTCTTCAAAGGCTTCTGTGCTCATACCAGCACTTTGAGCCATGCCTTGTGTTGGGTATCTTAAAACAACCCACTTGGTCTTTTTAACCCTAAGTTCGTGGTGAACGGGGTGAGAATAATATTCGCTTTCGGCTTTCATTTTATCGGCTGGAACGTCACAGAGTTCGTTGCAGTTTTCTCCACCACGAATACCGATATAAGCATCCATTTCAGCCATGCGATAGCCATCGTATTTTGCCCTAAGTTTAGCCTGTTCTTCAGTTTGACCCATAAGAAGTTTTCTTGTTATTCTATTGTCATAAAGTTCTACAAATGGATAAGCCCCAACCTTGTAGGCTTCTTCAACGAGAGCGTTAACGAGCATATAGTCAATGCCCTTTGCTTCTATTAAAACCTTTTCGCCCTTTTTTAGAGCGCAAGAGTAATTTATAAGCACGTTTGCGAGTTTCAAAATTCTATTATCTTGCATAATAACACCTTTTATATTTTATTTACACATTAATTATACAACTTATTGGTTTTTTTATAAAGTATTTTTGATTAAAATAAAAAAATATTTGCTTAATTGCAAAAAAAATGTTATTATATTAAATGTCGAGAATAAATCCGACAAAATTTACGCAAAAAAATTATATATATATTATTTGGAGGCTATTATTATGGCATTAGTAAACTCAAAAAAAATGTTTGAAATGGCTTATAAGAACGGCTATGCTATCGGCGCTTTCAATGTTAACAACATGGAAATCGTTCAAGGTATTACCGAAGCTTGTAAAGAAGAAAACGCACCTGTTATTTTGCAAGTATCTAAGGGCGCAAGAGCATATGCTAACCACACATACCTTGTTAAACTTGTAGAAGCAGCTGTTAAGGAATGTCCAGAAATTCCTATCGTATTGCACCTTGACCACGG
>JAZOMM010000167.1:0-4430 GCA_045653965.1 Christensenellaceae bacterium
TAATAAAAAAATGCTAACTGCTGAAATAAAAGCCACGTTCATATTAAACGGACGGCAAAGTTTTATCTTTTTTAGTTTAATAAGAATAAAGGTGGCGATAATAGTTGCTGTGCTAAGAATAAGTGCGATAAGGTTAATATCAAACAAAACCTTGCAGTCGGCAAAATGCTCAGCACCACTTTTTGTAAAGGCGAAAACGCCCGTTCCAAACGGCATATTTGGAAGGGTTAAATAGTTTAGAACTTCATCATAAGCGCACTTTATTTGTTCGTAAGAGTATCCTATTTTTTGTGGTAAAGAAAGTCCGTTTATGTGTAGATAATAAAAAAACCTTAAGTAAATTGGCAAGGCAATTGAAAAGGATAAAATAAAAAAGAAAACGGCAATGCCAAAAACTATTGTAAAAATTTTGTTTTTCATCAAAAACTTCCTTAAAGTTGTTGTAAATAGTTTACCACACCTAAAAAAATTTGTAAAGTAAAATAAAAATTATGGTTATGCCTTGAAAATCATTTGTCAAAACCAAAAAAGTTTTATATAATGTTCTTAAGAAGGTTTTCGGACAACACTTCTATAAAACAACCGATTATGATAGAATATCTTTTTTATTAAGATTAACTCTCTTTTTTCGGTGGTAAAAAACTTGTCCCAAAAAGGAGATTTTTTTATGCCAAATACCACAAAAATTATAGTTAGAGCAGGGCTTATCGCAGGGCTTTATGTAGTTTTGTCACTTTTAACATTGCCTATTGCAAGTGGGGCAATTCAGTTTAGGCTAAGCGAAGCACTTACCATTTTGCCACTATTTTTTATTGAAGCAGTGCCAGCACTATTTATTGGCTGTATGCTTTCAAATTTAATCACAGGGTGTATGGTGCTAGACATAATTTTAGGAAGCGTTATAACTTTAGTGGCTTCAATTTTAACATATTTAACAGGCAAACTTATTAAAAACACCTTTTTTAAGATTGCTTTAGGTGGCTTTTTTCCCGTTATCTTAAACGCTTTTTTCTTGCCTGTGCTTTGGATACTTATTTATGGCGCTATAGAATACGTATATATGCTTCAAGTATTGTTTTTGCTTATAAGTCAAAGCCTAAGCATTTATGGTTTTGGCACGCCACTTTATTTTGCAATAAAAAAGCACCAACAAAAACTATAAAATAGAAATAAAATGAAAAAGCAAACAAATAAGCAAACAAATAAGCAAAATAAAATCCCCCTTGCTCGTTTGCAAGGGGGAAATTTTTTAAGTTAGTCTAAATTTCTAAATGGGTTATAAGCAATCCAATAAAAGATTAGCCATAAGCCTGAAATTCCAACCAAAGAATAGATAATGCGTGAAACAACAGCACCTGCACCACTACCAAAAATCATTGCAACTAAATTAAAGTCGAATAGTCCGATAAGTAGCCATACGAGAGCGCCGATAATTACAAGCGTAAATGCTATAATTGTTGTAATCTTCATAAAATTTCCCCCTTTTACATAAAGTATATGCAAAAGGAAAATTTTTATACAACAATTAGGTTAGATAAGGGCGTTTTCTAAAACGAGTTTGTCAAAAGAAATTTGTTCAACAAAGTCGCTTTGTGTAAACCTAACGTTATTGTATTTAGCAAAGTTAAATAGATGAGTTTTTATTAAAACAGGGGTGGCGATATCAAGATTTTCGCAAATCTCTCTTAAATAGTCAAAAAACTCGGAATAGTCTATGTTTTCTTGCCTTTCCAACATATATTGACTTAAAATTTTGTCTTTTTTCATAACTTTTGCCCAAATTTTAATCATAACAACTCCTTAGTAAAATAATTGTAACATAATAAAAAAAGAAAATCAAACTTATTGTATTGACAAATGTTATAAAAATATGTAAAATAGAATAAATTATTATGTTTAAATTTAGGAGATATAAATGAAGAACTTAAAAAATCAACTTGTAGAATTGTTAAGCGAGAACGCAAGATATACCTTCAGTCAACTTGCTTCAATTACAGGCGAAACCTTAGCCCAAGTTGAAAAGGCCGTTTGTGAACTTGAAGAAAGTGGCGTTATCACAAAGTATTCTGCCATTATCAATACCGAAGCAATGGACCAAGAAAATAGAAAGGTTCAAGCGCTTATAGAAGTTAAGGTTGCTCCACAAAAGTTAAAGGGCTTTGACAGTTATGCCGAAGAAATTTATTCATTTAAAGAAGTTCAAAGTTTATATCTTATGAGTGGTGGCTTTGACCTTGCAATTTTTGTAGAAGGCAAAAACATAACCGATATTGCAATGTTCGTTTCTGAAAAACTTTCAGTAATTGATGGCATTGCAAGTGTCCAAACACATTTTATACTCAAAAAGTATAAAATAGAAGGGCATATTACTAGACCAAATAAAGAACATGAAAGACAGATAATTCAAGCATGAGAGATTTTTTAAGCGAAAAAGCAAAAAAATTAAAACCATCAGGCATAAGAAAATTCTTTGATATAGTCAGCGAAAGAAAAGACGTTATTTCTTTGGGTGTTGGCGAGCCTGATTTTATAACCCCTTGGGATATTAGAGAAGCAGGTATTCAAACTATTAAAAAGGGATACACTCAATATACGTCAAACAAAGGGCTTGTTTCTTTAAGGCAAGAAATAGTTGACTATTTAAGGGGTAATTATAAGGTTGATTATTCAGTTGACGACACGATGATAACCGTGGGCGCAAGTGAAGCGATTGACCTAGTTTTGCGTGCAACCATAAACCCTGATGATGAAGTGCTTATTCCAGACCCAAGTTATGTTTCTTATAAGCCTTGTGTGGAACTTAATGGTGGCGTGGCTGTGTCTGTGCCTTGTGATGGCGAAAACGGATTTAAACTAACTAAAGAAAACTTACAAAAAGTTATAACTAAAAAGAGCAAAGTTTTAATCTTTCCATACCCAAACAACCCAACGGGTGGCGTTATGGAAAGGGAGTTTATAGAAGAATTAGTGCCATTTATAATCGAAAATGACCTTTTGGTTGTAAGCGATGAAATTTATGCCGAACTTACTTATGGAAAAGAACATTTTTCAATCGCAAGCGTAGAAGAACTTAAAGGTAGAGTTGTGCTAATCAGTGGGTTCAGTAAAGCATTTGCGATGACAGGTTGGCGTGTTGGATACGTTTGCGCATCAAAGCCTATACTTGACACTATGCTAAAAATTCACCAATACTCAATAATATGTGCGCCTATTTTTTCGCAATACGCTGCTCTTGAAGGGCTTAAAAAGGGCAAACTTAACGGATATAAAGACATAAAAGAAATGCGTGATGAGTATGACAGGCGAAGAAAGTTTATGCATAAAACCTTTTTGGATATGGGGTTAAAATGTTTTGAGCCAAAAGGTTCGTTCTACATATTCCCATCGGTCAAAGAAACGGGGCTCACGGGCGAGGAGTTTGCAACAAAACTTTTAGAACAAGAAAAAGTTGCAGTTGTTCCGGGCGATGCTTTTGGTGAGTTCGGTAAATATTATGTAAGATGTTCTTATGCTTATTCAATGAAAAACTTGGTTGAGGCAACCGAAAGAATTGCTCGTTTTGTAAAAGGACTTAAAGGATAAAAAATATGGAAAAGATAATAATAGTTGGCGCTGGTTTTTCTGGTGCAACAATCGCAAGATTATTTGCTGATAGTGGAAAAGATGTTATAGTAATGGACAAAAGGGATACCATAGGTGGCAACGCTTATGACTATTATAATAAAAACGATATTCTCGTTCAACCATACGGCCCACACATCTTTCATACAAACGAAAAAAAGGTGTTTGAGTTTTTGTCAAGGTTCACCGAGTGGAAGAAATACGAACATAAGGTGCTTGCTGCTGTAAGAAAAGATAAGTTTGTGCCTGTTCCATTTAATCTAACTTCACTCTTTATGCTTTACCCAAACGATAAGGCAGAGAGAATTAAAAAGATTTTAATCGATGAAATAGGGCTTGATAAAAAAGTTCCAATTTTGCAACTTAAAAAGCACGAAAATGCCGAAGTTAGAAAGTTTGGCGACTTCGTTTATAAAAATATTTTCTATATCTACACCATGAAACAATGGGGCTTTAAGCCAGAGCAACTTGGCGCTGAAGTTATGAATAGAGTGCCTGTTTATGTTTCTTATGAAGATAGATATTTTACCGATGAATTCCAATATATGCCACAAGAAGGCTTTACAGAACTTATAAGAAATATGCTTTGCCACCCAAGAATTAAACTTAAACTTGGCACTGATGCAAACAAGGAAATTTCGCTCAGTGAAGACAAGGTTTATTACAAGGATAAAGAACTTGATGGTATGCTTATTTACACAGGTTGCGTTGATGAACTTTTTGATTATAAGTTTGGTGTTTTGCCTTATAGAAGTCTTAAGTTTAAGTTTGAAACAATTAAAAAACCATCTTATCAACCATCTGCTGTT
>JAZOMM010000168.1:0-9671 GCA_045653965.1 Christensenellaceae bacterium
TTGTGATGCTAATCAAGTTGTTTCAGCCGTTAAAAAGGGCGAGGCATATGCCGTAGACTTTGAGGGCGACCATTTTGAATTCACTATCGATGACCTTTTAATTTCAACTGAAAGTGCACAAGGCTTTATCGCTGCAAGCGACAATGGTATCACAGTTGTAATGGATACTGTTGTTACAGATGAATTAAGGGCAGAAGGCATTGAAAGAGAATTGATTTCTAAAATTCAATCAATGAGAAAGGAAGCAGGCTTTGAAGTTGTTGATAGAATTACTGTAAACTTTATTGCACAAGACGAAAGCATTGTAAAGGCAATGAACGGAGCAGAGATTAAGGCAGTTGTTCTTGCCGATGCTATCGTGCAAGGCGATGCTGAAGGCTTCAAAAAGCAACTTGATATTAACGGTGTAGAGTGCACGGTTATTATCAATAAGGTTAATAAATAATGAAAGTTGCTGACTGGAAAGATTATTCGGTTATAGCCACAGGAAACGGATATAAACTAGAAGATTGGGCAGGCATAGTGCTACTTAGACCAGACCCACAAGTTATTTGGGATAGCACCATTGATATGCAATCATATAAAGGCTTAGTTGCTAAGTATGTTCGCAGTGAAACGGGTGGTGGCAAATGGCAGTTTAAGGGCAAAATGCCTGAGCAATGGACGGTTAAATATAAAGATTTAAAGTTCTTAGTAAAACCTATGGGGTTTAAGCATACAGGGCTTTTTCCTGAACAAGCCGTTAATTGGGACTTGATGACCGATTTAATTAAAAAAGAAAACAGAGAAATAAATGTGCTCAATCTCTTTGCATATACAGGTGGTGCAACGGTTGCTTGTGCAAAAGCAGGCGCTAAGGTATGCCACGTTGATGCTGCAAAGGGCATGGTAGAGCGTGCTGGCGAAAATGTAAGGCTTTCTAAAGTAGAAGAAGGCAAGGTTAGATACATTATCGATGACTGCAAAAAGTTTGTAGAAAGAGAAATTCGCCGTGGCAGAAAATATGATGCTATCATTATGGACCCACCAAGTTATGGCAGAGGCCCTAATGGCGAAATGTGGAAATTAGAAAACGAACTATATAACTTTGTAAAACTTTGTACGGGCGTTTTAAGTGATAATCCACTTTTCGTGCTTATAAATAGTTATACAACAGGACTTCAACCACAAGTTCTAAAAAACATACTTTCTCTCACAATCGCAAACGAGCGTGGTGGCAAGGTAGAAGCCTATGAAGTAGGACTTCCAACAAGGGAAGAAGGCGTAATTCTTCCTTGTGGAAATAGTGGTATTTGGATAAATCAAAAATAGCATTTTGCTAATGGCAAAAATTATAAAATAATAGGAAAAACTATGGAAGAACTTATAATTTTACACGAAGACAATCATATAATTGTTGCACTTAAGCCTCAAAACGTTCCATCTTGTGAAGATGAGAGCAAGGATAAAGATATGCTAACAATGCTAAAAGAGTATATCAAGGAAAAGTATAATAAACCGGGCAATGTATACCTAGGATTAGTGCATAGACTTGATAGACCTACAGGTGGGGTTATGGTGTTTGCAAAGAGTTCTAAGGCAGCATCAAGGCTCTCAGAACAACTTAGAGAAGGCGACTTTGAAAAGAGATACTTTGCCGTGCTTTGTGGCACGCCAAAAGAAGAAAAGGCAACGCTTACACATTATATGAAAAAGAACGCAATAAACAATATGGTGTATGTATGTCCACCAACCGTTGCAGGTGCAAAGTTTGCAGAACTTGAATATAATCTTTTAGAAAAAGATGATACGCTTTCGCTTGTAGATGTAAGGCTTCACACAGGAAGAAGCCACCAAATTCGTGTTCAAATGAATGCTATAGGCAATCCTATTTATGGCGACATGAGATATGGTGGAGAAAAGGCAAAGAAAGGCAATTTAGCACTATGGGCATACTACCTATCGTTTACACACCCTGTAAGCAAAGAAAGAATGGTGTTTAGAGTTCAACCACCAAAAGATTTAATGCCATGGAGCAAGTTTAATACTGACCGTTCAGTGACTATTATTAAGCCAAGCATTTAACCATATAAAATTAAAGCAATAAAGACAAAAGCGATGGATAATTCCATCGCTTTTTATATAAATAAACCGAGCATCTTTTCGGCACCTAAAAAGATTAAGATAAGAGGTGGGAAAAACTCGATTTTTGCAAATTTTTTAGCGAGTTTAGTTTGGGATAAAAGTATTCCTAACCATATCATTAGTGCGTGCATAAAAGCAATTAAAATAGGCACGTAAAACTCGTTTATTTTCATTAAAGAAAGTGATAAATTGGCAAGTGCGCCGTCCATACCAACAGCAATGCCTGTAAGAAAAATTTGCCCGTTACTACTTGTTGTTTTTGGCTTATCAGTTTTTGAAAAACACTTAACAAAGTTATAAGTGCCGATAAACACTAAAATTAATCCACCTATTAAAGTAGTGTTTTCTGTTAAATATTTACTCAAAAAAATAGGTGCATAGTTAGTGATTAGACACATGATAAAAACTGTTAGGGCAATAGTTAAAATTATGGGAAATTTCTTTCTAGAAATTAAAGAAAGCGAAAACCCACAAATAAAAGAATCTATGCTGACAGTAAGTGCCGTTAAAATCAAAAAATACATCATTTGTAAAACCGAAAAAGTTAATTTAATACATTGTATTCAAAATTGTTAAAATAGGTGTTATAAAAGGCAGAAAACATAGAAAAAATAAATAAATATAATAATATTTAAAAAAAGTGCAAAAAGTAAATTGACAAGACAGGCTTTTTAGTGTAAAATGTATTAAGTATTATTATAAACTATAAGTGTAAGGAGTTTTAAGCTTATATGAAAGTGGCTAAATCCTATAAAATCATTTTTTTAATCGTGGCATTTATAATGTCAACAATGCTTGCTTTAGGTGCATTAAAGCCAACGAGTGCATATGCTGATTCAAATGTTTCAGCATCAACTTACTTTACTTTAAATGGTGCAAGTGCAACCTTTACAAATCAAGGTCTAGTAGTAGAAGCAAGAGATGATGTTGAAATTACTTTCAAAAACAATTTAATCGTAAACGATATGTCAATGAAAATGAAACTTCCACAAGATTTCATCACTTCAATCGACATCAGTTTGTCATCATTTTATGTAAACGGCAACCCAAAAGAATGGTCTAAAAATTCAAGTGAAGGCACAACTTTTGATAAAACAATCAAAAACACACTTGAACTAAAATATCAAGATGGCTCAACAACAATTGTTAATGCAACACTAAACGGAAAAGCAATCAGCGATATCCAAGTGGAAAATGGCTTTATCGTTCTAAACTTTGCTATTGAAAATGATTATTTTACAGTTAATAATGATGATATTTCAGCAAAATACAATGCTGATGAAATGATTTATTTCAAAGTTAAAAACATTGATGATAGGGCAGTGACAAGTAAAATTTCTATCGGTCATGACACTGTTGTTGATGGCGCTAACACAATTGGTGAATTTGTTCTTGAATATGTTGACCAAATGAGAAGTGATGTATCTGGTGACTACAAACAATCATTAATTCTTGAAGATGGCAGAACAAAACTCACACCATCAAAGAAACAAAGAGTTTACTTAAGTGAAGCATTTTATTTAAGACAACCAGATGGAAGTTACAAAGCACTCAAACTCGCATGGGATAAATCTTATGGTATGAGTTATAAAGCGTGTTCATTGCTCAATGTATCAACAACATTGTTTTTGGTTAATCCAGAAGGCAAATATACAAATGTAGAATTTAAGGATTCTACAGCAACACCAAATGCAATTCGTTTTGGTCAAGGAACAAATGTTAAATTTGGTGTAGGTGCAAAAGTTGATGGCGTAACTTTACAATTTGAAGAATTCGTAGTTGATGAAGTTTATGCATATAACTTTAAGGATAATGAAGCACCTAGGTATGTGTATGATGAAATTGCTTATGCAAGTTTCTTAAGTGCTTTAGAAGATGAGTATACAGTAACCAAAGATGATGGTTCAAAGACTTTTGCTGCACTTGGCACAGAACTCAAAGTTCCTTCAATGAAAGATTTAGTATTCGATAACTTTTATCCATATGAAGATTTAACAAAGAAAGTGCATTACAGAAATCAAACGGAAAGCGTAACTACTCAAAGCATGTCGTTTGACCTAAATGAAATTGGAAACTACTTGTTCTTCGCTTTGTTTAGTGATGCAGAAAACGCAATGTTAGATAATGATTTCATTACAGAAAAAGATAACGTGCTTACAAATGGTATTTATGGTAAAGATGATACTGTTAGTGGTTATGTAGGCAACTTTATATTCGAATTCGAAATTCAAGACAATGCAGACATAATCGTTAAATCACCAGAAGTTCAAGGCAATGGTTTTAAGGGCGTTGAATATAAAGCATCTAAGTTTATTATCGATGCTGAAGGTTGCAGAAAAACATACAAACTTTTCTATAACAAAAACATAAATGCAAGTGCAGATGATGCAAACTGGATAGAAATCTTAGCAAAAACAAGTTTGTCTAAAGAAGAATATGTAAATAACGGCTTTAGTTATGATGAGGCTATAAAGGTTAATTACGATGGCGAACTCAAGTTTGTTCCAACAAGAATTGGCGCATATAAAATTGAGTGCACAGCAACATCTTCTGTATCAGAAAGAAGTGCAACAAACAGCACTATCATTAAGGTAGAAAGCGAACCTAGTGTTGTAGAAGTTCCATCTAAATGGTTAGAAAATAATATGTGGTCGGTTATATTCTTATCTATCGGCACATTATCACTTATCGGCATTATCATTTTGCTTTGCATTAAACCAAAGGAACAAACCGATAACGACTAATTGAATTATAACAAGGGGCTTCGATTTTTTTCGAAGTCCCTTATTTTTAATATACCTTATATTCATATATATGTTGAAAAGTTTTATTGCAGACAAAAATCGTAAGTTAAGTAAACTTGCTTTATATCATATAAGTGATTTAACATTTGCTAATTTAATGAAGGCACTTAGAAAAAAAGATGTTAAAGTTAATGGCAAACGCATAAGTCAAGACATAAATCTATCTATTGGTGACAAGGTGGATATCTTTTATGATGAAAAAATCACAAAGATGTATGATGCAATATATCAAGACCAAAATGTGCTTGTTGTAAATAAGAAAAGTGGTTTTTCTTCTGAAAGGGTTTTTGAGCGAATTAGTAGCGAATATGAAAATGCTAGTTTTATTCATAGATTAGATAGGAACACTAGTGGAATTATGATATTTTCGCTTTCTAGCTTTGCCGAAAAAGAACTTCTTAAAGGATTTAAGGATAGAACTTTTGACAAAGAATATACAGCCACTGTTGTTGGAAAAATGCCAAAACTACAAGACATTTTAACAGCCTATCTTGTAAAAGATGAAGATAAAGCATTAGTTAAAATATATGATAATAAAGTTAAGGGCAGTGTTATGATAAAAACGGGCTATAAGGTGCTTGAGCAAAAGCAAGACACTTCTATAGTTTCTGTCACGCTTTATACGGGCAAAACCCATCAAATAAGGGCGCACCTTGCCCATATAGGCAATCCAATATTAGGTGATGGCAAGTATGGTGACTTTGAAATGAATAATAAGTATAATGAAAAATCACAACACTTAATCGCAACAAAATTAACCCTTCATTTTGATAAAAATAGTCAATTATATTACCTAAATGATAAGTGTTTTAGCATAGAAGGAGAATAATGCCACAAGATGCTTATACTTTGCGATATTTATGCAAAGAATTAAACTTAATACTTAAAGATGGAAAGGTAAATCGCATAACTCAGCCATCAAACGATGTGTTATACCTAACGGTTTATACAGGCAAGCGCACCGAAAAATTATTGCTTAATGTAAACCCTTCAAATCCAAGAATTGGCATTGTAGAAAAAGAAGAACAAAGCCCTTTAACTGCGCCGAATTTTTGTATGCTTATGCGAAAGCATTTGCTTTCGGCTAGTGTAGAAAGTATAGAACTCGTTGGTTTTGATAGAATTGTAAAGATTGATTTTAGACTTTCAGGCGAGTTTTTTGATAATGTTAAAAAGACATTATATGTTGAACTCATGGGCAGATATAGCAACATCATTTTAACCGAAGATGGCAAGGTTTTAGGTGGAAATCGTGGCATAAATATGTTTGATGATGGCGTGCGTCCACTCATCGTTTCAAGACCTTATGTGTTTCCACCTGTTGGCAATAAAAAACTGCCAACAGACCAAAGTTTAATCGAAATTTTTGATAATCAAAATATAGAACAATTAAATAGTGTAATCACAGCAAACGTTCAAGGCATAGCCGATATAACGGCTAAAGAAATAGTAAAAACCTATATTGATAAAGGTTATGTTGATGTGAAAGGTCAACAATTTTTTGACCACTTAAACGACTTTTTATATAATAGCAAGTTATCTCCTTGCGTGTTAAAAAATGATGAGCAAATTGCTGATGTTTTTGTATATCCATATGCAAATGTGAAAGGCGAATTTATAAAGTTTGAAAAGTTGTATCTTGCTGAAGAATTTTACTTTGAAAATAAAGAAAAAATCAAAAATTTTAAGGCGAAAAGAGATAGACTTGTTGCAATTTTAAATAGTGCTATAAAAAAGGTTAAAAAGCGTTTAACGGCAATAAAAGCAAAAGAAAAAGATGCCCTTTCTGCCGAAGAAAACAGAATAAAAGGCGAACTAATTTTTGCAAATATTTATCAGTTAAAACAAGGGCAAAAACAATGTATTTTGCAAAATTATTATGATGGAAGCGAGATTGAAATTGAACTAAACGAATTTTTGTCCCCATCAAAAAATGCTGAAAATTATTATAAAAAATACAATAAGCAAAAACGAACTTTAAGTGCCGTTGCTATTCAAAAAGAAATGGCTGAAAGCGAGCAGGATTATTATAATAGCGTGCTAGATGAAGTTGGGCTTTCGGAAGATATAGATGAACTTAAAATAATAGAAAAAGAACTTATAGCAAGTGGTTTAATTAAAGAGCAAAATCAAACGAAAGTTAAACAAGTGGAGCAAAAACCATATAGAAGTTATCTAATAAACGGCTTTTTGTTAAAGGTTGGCAGGAACAATATTGAAAATGACAAGTTAACTTCTTCTGCAAGGTCAAACGACCTTTGGATTCATGCAAAAGATTACCACTCGTCACACGCAATTTTAGAGAATAATGGACAACAAGCACCAGAAGAAGTAATTAAAATTAGCAGTGAAATATGTGCATATTACTCTAAGGGTAGAGATGGTGGAAAAACCGAAATTGTTTATACCCAAAAGAGAAATGTAAAAAAGCCAAAGGGTGCTAAACCGGGGTTTGTAAAGTATGATAGTTATGAGTCTATAATGGTAGAACCAAATAGCCATAAAGAGTGTTTGATAGACAAATAACTACTAAAAATGATTAAAAAATCAAAAAATATATATTTTTAATATATAAATGTGTTAAAAATGCAATTTAATCGGCGTAAAAACCTTGCCTTTTATTTTGCATTGTGATAAAATACTTTAGTAATTTAACTATTAGGAGATTGATATGAAATATACTTTTGAAAAAGGTAAGAAAAGTACAGTAAAAATTACCATCGATTTAACAGCAACAGAATGGAGCAAGGCTATTGATGAAGCGTATGAAAAAACAAAGGGCAGATATAGTATGCCAGGTTTCAGAAAGGGCAAAGTTCCAAAGAAGGTTTTAGAATCTGCTTATGGTGAAGGTGTTTTCTATGAAGAAGCAATCAACCAAGCCTTCCCAAAATACTATTCAGAAATTTTAGAAAAAGAAACTTCTATAGAAGCAGTTGCAGCACCTGAACTTGACATCAAAAAGATTAGCGCTAAAGGTATCACAATGGTTGCTATCGTTGCAGTTAAGCCAGAAGTTGTAATTGGTGAATATAAAGGTATAACTTATAAGAAAAATGTGTATAATGTAAAAGATGAAGATGTAGAAGAAGATATCAAGCGTTTACAAGAACGCAACTCTCGTCTTGTAGAAGTTACTGATAGAGCAGTTGCTGATGGCGACACAGTTATTATCGACTACTCTGGCAGTGTTGACGGGGTTAAGTTTGATGGTGGCACAGCAGAAAAGCAAACACTCGTTATCGGAAGCAAAATGTTTATCCCAGGATTTGAAGAACAAGTTATCGGTATGAATATCGGTGATGAAAGGGATATCAATGTTAAATTCCCAGAAGAATATCACGCAGAAAACCTTAAGGGTAAAGATGCTGTTTTCGCTATTAAGTTACACGAAATTAAGAAAAAAGAACTTCCAGAAATCAATGATGAATTCATTAAAGATGCAGTTGGCGTAGAAACATTAGATGCTTATAAAGCACAAACAAAAGAAAAGTTTGAAAAACAAAACGCTGATAGAGCAGAAAGAGAACTTGAAGATGAAATCATCAAGAAAATTACAGAAACAAGCGATGTTGAAATTCCAGATGCTATGATTGAAAACCAAATCGATAGAATGGTTCAAGAAATGGAATATCGTCTTCAATATCAAGGTTTAAGACTTGCTGATTACTTAAAGTATATGAACAAGTCAATGGAAGACTTTAGAAAGGATTATGCTGAGCAAGCAGCCGAATATGTAAAATCACAACTCGTTATCGAAGCGATTATCGAAAAAGAAGAAATCTCAGCGACTGATGAAGAAGTTGAAGCAAGAGTTGAAGAAATGGCAAAATCACAAGATAAAGAAGTTCCAGACATCAAAAAGAACATGGGTGCTCGCCAACTTGATTATATCAAAAATGATATTATCATCAAGAAATTCTTTGACCTTCTTAAATCTTCAAACACTATCGAATAATTGATGGTCAAAAAGCCTTTAGATAGGGGCAAAATAATTTTGTTATTATAACGTTTTTTAGGTATCGTTCGGCTTTTGTCGGACGATACTCAAATAATAAAGAATATTTTAATGGGGGTATGTATATGGATATAAAGAGTACAGTTGTTCCTTATGTTGTCGAACAAACGGGAAAAGGTGAAAGAAGTTACGATATTTATTCAAGGCTTTTAGAAGATAGGGTTATATTTTTAACAGGCGAAATCAACGATGCTGTTGCAGACACCGTTGTTGCTCAGCTCATTTTTCTTGAAGCAAAAGACCCAAATAAAGACATTTGTCTATATATAAACAGCCCAGGCGGAAGCGTTACTGCTGGTCTTGCTATTTATGATACAATGAACTATATCAAGTGTGATGTAAGCACAATTTGTATTGGCCTTGCTGCAAGCATGGGTGCGTTCTTGCTTTCAAGTGGTGCTAAAGGCAAAAGATATGCTTTGCCAAACAGTGAAATTATGATTCACCAACCATTAGGTGGCGCTCAAGGTCAAGCAAGTGATATTAAAATTCAAGCAGAACATATCATTAAAACAAAGAATCGCCTAAACAAGATTCTTTCTGAAAATAGTGGCAAACCTATCGAACAAGTAGAAAAAGATACAGATAGAGATAATTATTTATCAGCAAACGAGGCAAAAGAATACGGGCTTATCGATGAAATTTTAGTAAAGCGCCCATAAAAATTAACGGAGATATATGAAAGATACTGAACATTTGCATTGCTCTTTTTGTGGCAAACCTGA
>JAZOMM010000169.1:0-4951 GCA_045653965.1 Christensenellaceae bacterium
TTTAATTTCGCATTCATCATCAATGGTAATTCCATATTCAACGAACACGCCTTGAGCAAAGGCTTTTCCTTTTTCAACGATAAGTTCTTTATCGCCACAGTTAGTAATCTTTATAAAAATGTGACCTTCGTTATCGGCAAAATAATAATCGCTGTCAATAATTCCAACGGTGTTGTCAAGTCTTAAGCGATATTTAAAGCCTAAACTTGAGCGTGGGTAAATTTTAAGCACCCAACCTTCGTCGATTTTAACTCTAATTCCCGTTGCCACTTTTTCCGTTTGGTTTGGAAGAAGGGTAAATGAGTATGGTGCAAAAAAATCATAACCAGCACTGCCAGAAGTTGCCCTTTTTGGCAAGGTTATGCCGTTATAACACTCAGCAGTGCCACTTTTTAAATATTCATCTAAACTAACTTTTTCAAACTTTGCAATTCTTTTCATATTTTCACCTTTTGATAATTATATCAAAAAAAACGCTTAAAATCAATAAAAATTATAAAATTTGCTCTTTTTAAGGCTTTTACTTGCTTAAAGGATAAGTTTGTTTGTTATAAACAATTGTGCCTATCACCATAAACAAATATAAAACGCTTAAGAAAATAGGAAAAATATTAAGTCCTAATCCTTGTGCCAAAAAGCCAAAAACAGGTGGCATTATTAAAATTCCAAGATTACATGTTGCCATTTGCAAGCCGATAATTGACTGAGAAACATCACTGCCAAAATTTTTTGGGGTAAGGTAAATAAGGTTAGGAAAGGTTGGGCCATTACCAAAACCGATAAAGAATAATGACATAGCCTTAAAGATAGGTGGCAGTGGCACAAAAAGTAATATTAGTGCCATCAAAACAATAGAGTATCCACTATAAACAATTTTTTCCACATTGAGTTTTTTAGAAACAAACCCAGATATAAGCCTGCCTATAGTTATCCCTGCATAATAAAAGGTTAAATATCTTGATGCCAATGCTTCGCTTAGGTTTTGCACGTTAACAAGATATGTGCACGCCCAAATTCCACAAGTGAACTCTAAACCCACCGAGCAAAAAAAGGTAATAACAGATGACCTAACGGCTGGCATACAAAACATTTGCTTTAAAGAAAGCGTTTTTTGTGGGATATCTTTTTCGGGCTGTTTAGATTTTACCTTTTTCCAAAGTGGAAGGCTGATAAAAGAGATTAAGGTTATAACCATCATAACGGCAAAAACCAAAACATAACCCTTTCTCCAATTATTATCTTCGCCTAAGGCGAAAGACATCAAAAACGGACTGATAGAAATGCCCACGCCATAAAAACAATGAAGCAAACTCATATGCATAGAAGAATAGTTGGTTGCCGTGTAGTTATTAAGGGCAGTGTCTATTGCTCCAGCGCCAAGCCCCAAAGGGATAGAAAGCAGGCAGAAAAACAACATTGAATTAGAAAAAGAAAAGGCAAAAAGGCAAAGCGCAGAAAAAAGTGTGCTTACAAAGGTTACCTTTCCAACGCCAAACTTTGCAATAAGTTTTGCAGCGAACAAACTTGAAATAACAGTGCCAAGCGAAACCAAAACGGTTATAAAATTAGCATAACTAAAAGGCAAATTTAAGTCGGCATAAATGGCAGGCCACGCCGAGTTCAAAACAGAGTCGGGAAGCCCTAAGCCCATAAAGATTATGCAAATTGCCACGAATAAAATAGTTACCATAATTCACCTAAACGATTAAAAGTAAAGTGCCAACCGAAGCGATAAGGGTTGGAATAGCAACCATAAAGCCATATAAAGCAAACTTCTTAAAAGGCATATCTATTTGATATTTTTTCAATATCTTGCTCCACATAATACCTGCAAGCGCACCCACAGGTGTTAAAAAAGCGCCTATATTAGAGCCGATTATGGTTGCATAAACACAAAGCGTATTGTTATTAGCAATAATTTTTTCAAAGAGCACGCTCATAGGAATATTGTTTAATAGATTAGCACTAAGTGTTGATACAAATCCAAATGTAAGTCCATCGATTTTTGTGCCATTATATAGTGCTTTTGCCAAAATGTCGGTTATGCCATTGTTTTTAAGTGCAAGCACTATAACGAACATTGAAAGAATAAACGGAATAAGTTCATAAGGCTCTTTCTTTAGACTTTTTAATACAGGTGAAGCGGTGTGCATGGTTATAAGGTCATACACTAAGTCAAAAACCGTTAGCGATAAGGCAAGCACCAAACAAATTAAATACATTTCTATTTGCAAAATGTCGGATATTGCAAGCAAAATTATGCCAAGCGCCAAGTGACAAATTGCAACAAGCATTGGCACTTTTGATATGTGAACACTATTAGAAAGATTTTTTTCTTGTGGGGCAATTGGCATTGAAAGTTGCTTTCTAAACACTAATAAAAGCATAACTAAACTTGTAATTCCACCAGCAATGGCAGGGAGAGCCATTACCGAAAAATATTCGGCAAAATTTATGCCAGCCGACTGAGCGAGATAAATGTTTGTTGGATTTCCCACAATTAGCGCCATACTCCAAGTGTTAGCAGCGATAAACTCGCCAAAAAGAAAAGGAAGTGGCGAAATTTTTGCTTTTTTTGCAAAAATGCAGATAGGTGGAGTAAAGGTTAGAATTATTATGTCGTTAGAAGTAAAAATTGTCAAAACTGACACAACGGCATATAAAATCAAAAAGAGTTTTAATTGCCCACCTTTGCTTTTAAGGAAAACCGAGTCTGCTATGTAATCGAAAAACCCAGCATCGCCAAGATATACAGAAAGCAAGGTCATCGATAAAAATAGCGTTAAAATTTTTAGGGGATTTACCGATGTGTTGGCAGTAATGCCCTTAATCACGCTGTCAACACTTATCGAGCCAGATAAAATCATTAAGATTGCACCAACAAGACAAATAAGCCAGTAAAGACCAACTTCACTTTTGCCTATTTTTATATAAGGTTTTATTAGCACCGAGCCAACCATAAAAATTATGGTAACTATGGCAATAATGGCACAAACTAGCATAAAAACTCCCTTTTAACAAAATTTCCAACAAAGATTATAGCACGGAAAAAGCAAATTATCAAGCAACAAAAAGGCACGCATAAAAATTTATTTTTCTCGCCTCTTAAAAAGTTCATAATATAAAAAGTCATAGCATAATATATTATATGGAATTATCGTATAAAGAACTTGCAAAAAGAGATGTTATAAACATTGCAGATGGCAGATGTTTAGGAAGAATTATAGATATGAAGTTTAAATTTCCACAAGGCGTAATCGTGGGGATTTATGTGCCTGCACGCAAAAACAAGGGCATATTTTGGTTTTTAGATAAAAGCACGCTATACATAGACGTAAGTAAAATTATAAAAATAGGTGGCGACGTGATTTTGGTTGACATTAAGTGTGGGGATAGTTGCGCAGAAAATTCGGCTATAGGAAGACCACAAAAACCTTCGCCATGCCCACCACAACACAATCAATGCCCACCACAGCCATGTTCGCCTTGTCCACCTTCGCCATACCCACCAAATATCAACAAAAAAGGTCAAGAAACACTTGATTTAAGTGGGATTTTTGACCAAAACGGAAACATTGATTTAGATGATTATTAAAGCGCAAAAACAAAACCGAATAACTATTTTTTAAAACCCCCTTGAAAAATGAAAAAATATGGTTTATAATAAATTTATCCGGAGTGATGACCGGATTTTACCGAAAGTGATAGGGGGACAAAAAATTATGGGTAAAGTATTATCGGAAAACATTAGGAATATTGCTATAGTCGGACATAGTGGTGCAGGAAAGACTTCTCTTGCAGAAGCCATTTTATTCAATGGCAAAAGCATAGATAGATTAGGAAAAACTGCTGAAAAGAACACTGTTATGGACTATGATGAACAAGAAATGGCAAGGGGCATTTCAATTTCGCTTGCTTGTGCACACACCTTTTGGCGTGATATAAAGATTAACATCGTTGACGTTCCAGGTTTTTATGATTTTGAAGGTGAATTCGAACAAGCAATGCGTGCCGTTGGCTCTGCAATTTTAGTTGCCGATGCAAGTGGCGAAGTTGCTGTTGGTGCTGAAAAGGTTGTGGATTATTGCATTAGAAGACATATTCCACTTATGATTTTTGTTAATGGAATAGATAAAGAAAATGCTAACTATGTTGCAACGGTTGAAGCCTTTAGACAAAAATATGGCAGAAAAATTTCTCCAACACACTTCCCAATCATTAGAGATAATAAAATGAAAGGCTACGTTTCGGTTATTTCTGGAAAGGCCTTTGAGTTTACTCAAGGTGGAAGAAATGAAATTGCCGTGCCTGAAAATATGCTAGAAGATGTTAAACTCTTAAAAGATTCTTTAATGGAATCTGCTGCCGAATCTTCAGAAGCACTTCTTGATAAATATTTATTAGAAGAAACGCTAACTAACGATGAAATAGTTAGTGGTGTTAAAAATGGTCTAAAACAAGGTGAAACTATTCCTATCATGGGTGGTTCTGCCCTTCAAAACATGGGTGTTATTAACCTAATGCACGAAATAGTTGACCTTCTTCCATCTCCATTTGACAGAAGACCTGTTATGGCAACAAATATTATGCAAGGCGAAAGCATGGGCGAAGTTAGTGAAGTTCGTTGCGATGCAGATTTACCTTTTGCAGGACAAGTTTTCAAAACTGTTGCAGACCCATTTGTTGGCAAACTTAATATGATTAGGGTGTTTACAGGCTCGCTAAAAAGTGGCATGACCGTTTATAATGCAACAACGGGCGAAAAGGAAAGAATTAATACACTATATGTAATGAAAGGCAAAAAGCAAGAACCTATTGATGAACTTGTTGCTGGCGATATCGGTGCTGTAAACAAACTTAATAATACAAACACAGGCGATACGCTTTGTGATGAAAACAACATAATCAAGTTCTTTGATATCCCACTTCCAAAACCTGTTATAACAATGGC
>JAZOMM010000170.1:0-1912 GCA_045653965.1 Christensenellaceae bacterium
TTTTATATAAATCTTTAACAATTTGGTCGCAAGAAAGGGTAAAATAGCCAGCGCTTTTTAAAGTTTCAAGCGCTAAGCTTTTGCCACTGCCTATTCCACCTGTAATTGCAATAAGTTTATTGCCTTTCATTTTCTATTTGGCATCAAACCAAGTTTTGCCACTGCCCAACTCAACAGTAAGGCGCACAGCAAGGTCCACTGCCCCCTCCATTTCGGTTTTTAGTATATTTTCTATTTTTTCTTTTTCATCTATAAATGCATCGATTATAAGTTCATCGTGCACTTGCAAAATGAGTTCGGATTTTAGGTTTTCTTCTTTTAACCTTTTTGCAACTTTTAGCATTGCAATCTTTATTATGTCTGCGCTACTACCTTGAAGTGGCATATTCATAGCCACCCTTTCACCAAACTGGCGCATTGCATAGTTAGATGCAGAAAGTTCCCTAATATATCTTCTTCTATTAAGCAAGGTCTTTGAATATCCCGTACTCTTTGCAAACTCTATGTTTTGTTCCATATAAGTTTTAACTTCTGGGTATTCCTTAAAATAAGCACTTATAAAATCTCTCGCTTCATAACTTGAAATCTTTAATTGTTTAGCAAGCCCATATTCGCTCATGCCATAGATAATGCCAAAGTTAACGGCTTTTGCCCTGCTCCTAAGGGTAGGGGTAACTTCGCTGATGCCTACATTAAACACCTTTGATGCCGTTGCCGTGTGTATGTCTTTGCCTTCGCAAAAAGCATCTATTAGGCTTTGGCATTTTGAAAAGCAAGCAAGAAGCCTAAGTTCAATTTGCGAATAGTCTGCACTGATTAAAATTCTATCTTCACTCTTTGGAACGAAGAACTTTCTAATTTCCTTGCCTTCATCATCACGGACAGGGATATTTTGAAGGTTTGGTTCTTTGCTCGAAAGCCTTCCCGTAGCCGTTAAAGTTTGGTTAAATGTCGTGTGCACAAGCCCTGTCTTTTTGTCTATTAAAGGCTTAAAACCTTCTATATATGTTGAAGAAAGTTTTTGTAACCCTCTATACTTTAAAATAAGCGAAATAGCAGGGTGAGTGCTCTCTAAACTTTCTAAAATCTCAGCCGTTGTTGAGTAACCGTTCTTTGTCTTTTTGCCTTTGCCAAGTTTAAGTTTTTCAAAAATAACATCGCCAAGTTGTTTTGGTGAGTTTATATTTAATGTTGGCTCATCAACGAGCAAGCGAATTTGGTTTTCAAGTTCCCCTAAAACTTGTCTATACTTTTCGCCTGCACTTAAAAGGGCATTATAGTCCACCTTAAACCCACTTTGTTCCATATCAAAAAGCACATCTACAAGTGGCAACTCAATGTCGGTATATAGGGTGGTTAGGTCTTGCTTAGCAAGTTTTTCTTTTAGCATATCGTATAGAATAAACTGCGAATATGCTGGAGTAGTAGTCGAAAGGTTATATTCGGTTAAAACTTCATTTAATGTTTGCGAGCCACTCGAAAAATCGCATAGATATTTCATTATGCAAGTGTCATCGGTCTTAGCATTAAGACTTATACCCACACTATTAAAAATAAAATGTTTTATGTCCTTTTTGCCATAAACTATAAGTGGCGTTTTGCCATTAAGGTGGTGGGCAAGTGCGTTTATAACATCAGCCGTGTTAAACCCGTCATCGAGTAGGCTTTGCCTTGTTTTTATAACGTATTCGGCTGAGCCATCGCTTAAATTAATGCTGTTATCCCCAAAGACAATGCTAAGTCTATCAAACTGCTTAGAAAAAATTTCATTATCCAAACTTTCAATTTCTATTAAGTCTATATTTTTAATAGGTTTTTCGCTTGCCAAAGTGTTTGAGAAATTTTCGCCGTCAAACCACTCTTCTTTATTGTAAAGTGACTTAAATTCAAGTTTTATAAACTTGTCTTTAAC
>JAZOMM010000171.1:0-8640 GCA_045653965.1 Christensenellaceae bacterium
TCATAACCATATTCTTCTGCAGCTTGCAATGCATCGTACATTGTTTCGTGATCTTCTAGATCTGATTTTAATGCTGAGTTCAAGTTACGAACTAATTGTGTATCCTTAGATACGTTTGCCTTGTCTACTATATTTGAAAATACAGGAATCAACACTGAAGCTAAGATTGCGATAACAGCGATAACGATTACAAGTTCAATTATAGTAAAACCTTTCTTGTTTTGTCTTTTCATGTTTTTTCTCCTTAAAAATTTTTTTGCGTTTTTTAACATTTGTTTATAAATAAGAGTGGTTTAACAAAGCATCACGCACTTTGTTAAATAACCTTTCGTATTATATCTAATGTCAATAACACGCACAAATAAGTTTTTGATAGGCTTTTTAAGCCTAAGTTCTTGTTCTTCCCTAAAGCGAATTTTTGCAATTTCAATTGCTTTTATGCCACCGAAAACGCATAAGATAAGTAATAGCAACAAAACCAACAATTCAATAACGGATATTGCGCTAAGCATTCCCACAATTGGAGCGTTGATTGCTTCATACACATCGAAATAGATTTTTTCGCCATAAGCGGAAACTATCCAATGCGATACGAAACTATTTTTATCCGAAGCAAGCAAAACGAAGAAGAATAACACAAGTGCTATAAGATAGGTTACACGCATAACTTTCATTTTGCTTTTGGTTAAACATAAAATCATCAAAAAGTTTACGAGTACATATCCAACAAGTAGATTATTCAAAATCGCTTCACCTCCTTTTTGCAATATTTCTAGGCGAAGTGAACAAAATTATAAGTCCACTTTCTTTTTATCAAAAAAGTTAAAATTTTTGTCTCAGGCTTTTTGTCAGTTCTTTTTTGATAAATTTATAAGTTTTTGTGATTTAAGTTATTATAAGCAAACAACGAGCACGCCGATTAAAACAGCGAGAGCAACGATACCACCAAAGAGTGAATAACCGATTACAGGGTTTACTGTCTTACCCCATTCAATACTCTTAATCTTTGCCCATGTCTTTTTGAAAAAAGATTTTGTCTTTTCCCAAGCGTTTTTGAAAAAAGATTTGAAACCACACTTTTTTTGTTCTGCCATAACTGTTCTCCTTTTAACTATGTTAAATTATTAAATTTAATAAAAAGCCTTTTTTGTTTTAGGGACTATTTTACAGGTTGATTTTACAACATTTGTCGATATTTGTCAACAAAAAACACCATTTTTTCAAATATTATTGATTTTTTCTATTATTTTTATAGTTTTTACCAATTTTTACAACCTTAATTACACTATATATATGCTATGCTTCTTCTAAAATAATAAGTGCTAATTTTTTTAATTAAATATCATCAAGATACAATTTTAACTAAAATAATAAAAAGCCAGCAATTTACTCTTTCCATAAGGATTGCAAATCGTTGGCTTTTTGTTTGTGTGTAAGTTTTTTAATAATTATTCAATTGTTAGAATATCTAAAAAACCTGTAATATCAAAAACTTCCATTATGCTATCATTTACGCCAACAAGTTTCATAGAGCCTTTTGTATTCATGATTTTTTGTGCTTTTAATATTACCCTTAATCCAGCAGAAGAAATATATTCAAGCCCTGCCATATCAAAAGTTATTTCTTTTAAGTTAGGAATTATCTCATCAATTTCCTTTTCAAGTTCTGGGGCAGTTTGAGTGTCAAGTCTGCCTACAACAACGATTTTTGCATTTTCTCCATTTAATATTTTTTCAATAGTCATAATGAACATCTCCTTTTATTTATATTTTATTTATAATTTTTAAATTTTCCATTCATCAACAGGTTTATATAAAAACGATAATTCTAAAATTGGCGTCTCAAGGCTTTCTGCTAGTTTTTTTACTGCATTTTTTATATCCTTAGAAAAATCCAAATACCAATCTACCGTTTCTAAAACATATCTTCTTTTAAATTCTTCTCCAGCAAAAAGAGCACACTGCAAATTATGCAACCTATCTGCACATTTAACTGCAAATGCCATCTGGTTTTCTTTAATGCCCTCAATATACTTTTGCATATCGTAACCTTTTTCTTTTGTTAAAAGTTTAACGGCAGTTAGAATTTTTTGGTTTCCAAATTCCAAAATGTCGGCTTGGGTTGCATCAGTATCTTCAAGCAAATCGTGAAAAAGCGCAGCTATTTGATAATCTTCATCATAACCTTGCATCTTTACCATTTCACAAACGGCAATAGGGTGCGAAATATAATCATCGCCACCTATTCGTTTTTGCCCTTTATGTTTTTGAGTTGCAAAATTTAGTGCTCTTTCAACTCTTTGGCTATCAAACATTAAAGTTCTCCCTTTTGCTTTATTAAGAATTTTGCTTGCCTTTCGGCTGTTTCTTTGCTTTTTAAAGAAATTTTCAAAAACTCTACCATCTTATCGAAATCATAGTTTTTGTTTATAAGTTCTGCACGACACAAAAAGCGAAGGGCTACGCTAGATGAAACTATATCTAAATTTGCCATAGACAAGGCTTTTTTTGCAAGTTTTATGGCAAGGTCGTAATTTTCCTTAATCATACGCTCTATATCGCCTAATTTCTTTATTCCCAAATACGCAAGTTGTGGAATATAACTTTCAGGGTCTATATTGTTAATTTCTGCACCAGATATGTCTGCAATTTCCTTGATAAGTTTTCGCATGTTTTTATTGTTTAAAACATACTCGTTAAGCGAAATCATATTGATTGCAACATCATCGGCATCATCTGTTATAATACGCTTTCTAATACTTTCAGTGTAATCACACATATTGTCTCTTGCACGAACAAATTCATCATCTGCAAGTTCTAATAAGCCTGCAAGTCTTGCAAATTGTCTGTTTATTTCCCTAGGAACACCAAAGTCGCTTTTATAACCTATATCGTGGTGAATTGCCGACCAAGCGTGTTGCAATATAGTTCTTATTTGAATTTCAAACTTTTTGCCACAAATTTCATCTGGCCACTTATCCCCAAATGGCAATGAACATATGTAATGAAGCGATAAATATCCAAATGTATCCGCTTTTATAAGCGCCCTTTTGTCAGATGAGTTTTCCCAGTCGATTACAAAATTATCTTCAACTTTTTTGCCTATCTTATCTATTTCATCTGATAAAAAACATATAACACGGCAACCTAAAATATCGGTTATATCTTCTAATGTGTTATATCCATCTCCCTTCCTTTCAAGTTTTCCTGCCAAACTTTTTTCTTCTTTTACACGATGCTCAACTGCCAAAACTGTTAACCCTAAATCTTTTGCAATGCCAGAAAGCATAGAGTGCACCACGTCACCAAGTTTTACAAAATGTTCTCTTTGTCTTCTATAATCTTCTAATATCAATCTACACTTTAAATTCATAATTTCTCCTTATTCAAACTTTTTAACGATTGTAAAGTTGGCTTTTCTTCCTTTTACACCAACGATTACGTCATCTGCAAGATTTGCAATGATAGACTTTTCAAGTTCGTCCCATTCTTCTTCGTTTTCTTTTTTAACACTCTTTCTATACTTATTTAAACTCCAAGAATACATAGGAACAATCCCCACGCTATTCTCTATGCCTATGTTAAAAAGATTTGTCATATCGTGCGTTCCACTATATTCTTTTTCTAAAAATAAATTTTCTATTGCCGAGCGAATCTTCCCAACTATACCCACAGCAAAAGCGTTTTTCTTGTTGCTTGCAATTTTAATTAAACTTTGCTTTTTTTCTGCAGTAAGTTCAGGAATATTGATTAGTGCGTTTACCTTGCACTCACCATTTTCATATTCAATACAAAACTCTCCGTTATAATCATCAATGAGGTTTGGAAGCATACCATACATCTCTTCACAGATTAATCGTAATTGTAAGGTTTGTTTTTTGTTAAGTTTGGCATAAACGGCAACTTTTTCGCTTTCATTTATAATTTCGCAAAGGCCTTTATCACCTTTTTCAATTTTACAAATATTAGAAACCATATTCTCTCCTTTTTATTCAATGGTTAATATATCCTTAAACCCTGTCATTTCAAAAACTTCCATAACTAGTTCGCATACATTTGTAACCTTCATTGTGCCCACTTGTTGCATTTTCTTTTGAGCATTTAAGACAATTCTAAGTCCTGCACTAGAAATATACTCTAACCCCTTAAGGTCAAGAACAAGACTTTTTATGTTTTCAAGATTTTCGCCGATTGCTTTATCGAGCGTTGGTGCTGTCGTTGTGTCTAACCTGCCCACAACTTCTAAAACGAGTTCATCTATGCTTCTTTTAATTTCAATAGTCACTTGTTTTCAATCTCCTTTATATCTTTTTTGTCATTGTTAAAATGTTTTCGCCATTTTCATAAGCGTAAGTTACTAAATCCATTGTTTTCTTTACTATAAAAATACCAAGTCCACCAATTTCACGTTCTTCTGCAGACAGGGTTATATCTGGCTCGGTTTTCTCTAGTGGGTTAAACGCCACCCCTTTGTCAGACATTGTAAAGACAATATTTCGTGTTTCTTTGTCAAAACTAATAGAAAGTTTTACGTCGCCTTGCGTTTCTCCATAAGCATAATGCGCAACATTTACAAACACTTCTTCAATGGCAACGCAAATAGCCATTTGATTTTTCATTGAGCATTTGTTTTGTTCTAATGCTTGCTCTACAAAGGCAAGAACATCGGTTAACGCTTGTGTATTTGCTGGAAATATTTTGCTTTCCATTAACGTATCTCCTTTATTTTCTTTGTAATCAAACACGAGCATAGTAATATCATCGAATTGTGGTGCTTGTTGGGCAAATTCATCAATGTTCGTTTTTAACCTAGGTAAAAGTTCTGTGGCTTCTAAATCATGGTTGTTATTCATAAACTCAAGAAGTCTATTTTCGCCATAAAGTTGATTGTCAACATTAGTTGCTTCTGGAACGCCGTCTGTATATAAGAACATTCTGTCCCCACTGCCAAGTGTTATTTCACCTTCACGATAGCGAATACCTTCCATACCTGCAAGAACTAGCCCCGCACGAGTTTTTAAGTATTCAAACTTTCCGTTTGCTCGTTTTAGTAGTGGTGGGTTATGACCTGCGTTGGCAAACTTTAGCCTTCCACTAGGAATATCTAATATACCCATCCACGCAGTAACGAACATTCCCGATTCGTTATTTTCGCAAAGTTTTTGGTTAGCTTTTGTAAATATTTCATTAACGGGCATACCACTTTCTGCTAGGTCTTTAATTATGGTTTTTGCCGTCATCATAAACATAGCGGCTGGGATACCTTTACCCGAAACGTCTGCCACCAAAAATGCAACAGTGTTTTCGTTGAGTTTATAAAAATCATAGAAATCGCCACCGACTTCTTTTGCTGCTATCATTTGTGCAAAGATATTATATTCTTCACCACTTGGGAAGTTTGTTGGAAGTGCAGAAAGTTGAATTTGCTTAGCATATTCTAGTTCTTTATCAATGCGTGCTGCAGCCTCTGCGATATATCGTTTTAGGGTTGCAACGGTTGAGTTAATGTCATCAGATAAAGATGCAAATTCTTCATTTGCACGAACATCTACAGTAACATTTAGGTCACCACCTGTAATTCTGCCAAGCGAACTATTAACTCTTTTTAAGTTGTTTATTATTACCCTTTTAATTAAAATGTAGATAAACACGAAAAGGGTTGCAAAAACTATTATTTGCATAAATACTGAAGTATAAACCGAAGCATCGCGCATAAAGGTTGCTTCTGTTTCTGGCATAGCAGCGATTATACAATAACCTTCAACAAACTTGAATACATACATATAGTTTTCGCTAGCATCATTTATACCATCGACAATTGAATCGGTATAAATCTTTGTTGCTGTTTTTCTATCCAACATTTCTGTTGGTGGAGTAATGCCTATGATAGAAATTGGCTTGCCTGAATATTCATTATCAATAACTATGTTAAGTTTGTCATCGCACACGGCAACAAAACCACCCGAACCAACGTGGCGATTCTTAGTAACGTCAACCACAAACTCGTTAAGCATTGTGTGGAATTGCTCGGCATCATAACCTACTTGAATAAATCCACCATTATTAAGTCTAACTGCAGCATATTTTCTCCACACGCTTTCATCTTTACCCCTTCGACTATAATCTTGAACAAAAGAATCTTGAACTTTTAACTTTTCAACAAACTCGTTAGATTGTTCTTTCTTTTTCATATCGTAGTCAATAGAGTCTAATTCGGTAGACGCTGTAATTATGCCATTTTCATTTACAACATTAATTTCTTTTATTTTGTATATTTGAGTAAGCGATTCTAAAGATACGCTTGGATTTTTTTCGTAATCTTCTTTAACTTCATTAGCGATAGCAAGTAATTGAGCGTTAGACTTGCCTTTAATATCATTTTCAACATCGGTTATTGCAGAAGTAAACACTTTTTGCGTTTCAACCTTAACTATTCCGTTTTGCAAAACATATGTAAACAAACTTGTGGCAACAAAGGCAACTGCAATACATATCAAAAGCCAGCGTTGAAAGGTGTTTGCAATACCTTCGGTTTTTTTGGTATTGTTTTCTATATTGAAAAGTGAAATAATGAGTAAAGAAACACCTACTGCACAAGAATTGCCAATGACCATAGGAAGCGTTGCTCCCTTAACGAATTCAAAAGCATAAGAAGCGTTGTCCATATTGGTAACGAAAATTAAAATCATATGAATAACTTCACACGCTATCGCAATGCAACTGCCATAAATCCAATTAGGTTTTTTATCATCGAACATCCATTTTCTAACGGCTGCTGCCATAAATCCTGCAAGTATGGTTGCAAGACTGCACGCAATCCTTGTATAAGTGCCAGCACCCCAATAAACAGAAAAAAAGCGATATAGCCCACCAATGCTACCTGCAATTATTCCGGCAGTGCCACCAAAAATAAGCCCAGCAGATAATGGTGCTGCATCACGAACATTTACAACAGCACCAAGCCACTCTACACCAAAACTTGATGCAAAGGCAGATGCTAAGCCAAATAGAACACCTATGATTATTTGTTTAACTATATATTTCCATTTTTTTAGTGCCGTATATTTTTCAAGCAAATAAATCCCTACTGCTAAAACACAGTTGATTAAAGTTGAAAGTATCAATAACCCCATTTATAACACCTTTTTTTTCTAATTTTTCTATTAGTTTTATAATTATATCATTTTTTTGTTTTTAATGCAATGACTTAATTGAAAAGTATATTAAAAAAAGCATTCTACATATCAGTCAAACTCCTATGATAATATCAAAATTATTTAAAATTCGAAATATCTATCACCTTATATATAAAACGCTTTTTAACAACCTATTATTCTTTTGGTTTTCTAACCATTGCGTAATGTGTAACGGTTGTTTTAGGAATAACTTCTTCTTTTTTTAGTTCAAAGCCGTAATGATTATATAAACTTACATTTTTTTCTTTGTTAGTTTCTAAATATGCAACCATTTTTTCGTCATCACAAAACTTAAGCATTGGTCGCATTAGTTTGCTTGCCAGACCTTTGCCTTGTGCATCTTTTTTAATAGAAAGATTAAATAAATACCAATCGTAATTGTCTGTAAACTCTTTTTTCAAGTTCATTGCGTAATTTTCATACGTTTGAAGTCTACTTATAATGCCAAATCCTGAATGCAAAATAAGTTTTAGACCGCCTTTAAGTAAAAATGGCAAGGCCTTGTTGCCCGTAAAACCAAAAGGTAGCCATGCTGCAAAGCCGTTTAACTCTTCGCTATCAGCATAGATAATGGCATCTTCGGTCATTGTTCTAAGCGTAATTTGCATAAGGATTTTTGAGGCTTTTTTATCATACTTTCCTTTTGTCAACCAATTATGCAAGGGATAATCTTCATAAGCATCTGCAGAAACTTCAGCCAATTTATCTAAATCCTTTTTTTGCACGATATATAAGCCTGCTTTTTCTATAACTTTTCTTGCAAGTGGAATTTCAATTTTTCTAACTAATTTATCCATCTATTCTCCTTAAAAACTACTATTACATATCATCTTATTTTCTATTCATTCGCATAATCGAAGTGATTGTTTCTATACCTACTGGGCACACCTTTCGGCAAAACAAGACTTTTGAACACCCTGCACCGAAAGGTTTTTTATTATTAAAACTAATTTTTGCTTGTTGAATCGCCTTGAATTGCTGATATTATTTGTAAAATAGTGTAAATCAATTCTAGTGATGCAAGAATAATATCGTTTACATATTGAACGTTATAGAGATGGAAAAGTTCTTTTAAGGAAGAAAGTTCTTCAGAATTAACTAAATTCTTTTCTTCAAGTATAGCGTATGCTTTTTCTTGTGCTTTTTTCTCTGTTTTTAATGTTAGAACGGATAGCACTATTGAATAAACATAAAACAAAAAGCCTAAGCCACCTAAAATCAATGTTATCGTGCCCGTTTGATTAAACACAAAATAGTCTAATAATGCACCGATTATAATTAGTGGAATAAATGCAAAAGGTCCAAAAGTGATAAGAGGATATAAGCGAATACGCTTTCTCATATCTAGGTCGCCTTCTTTAACTAAAATAGCAAGCGATGCTTTTTGTGCGCCCATTCCCAAAGATGTTAAACTCCTCTCATGGCGAGTAAATCTTCTTAACCT
>JAZOMM010000172.1:0-10746 GCA_045653965.1 Christensenellaceae bacterium
TTGGAACTGGAGAAAAGTTTTCTACGTTTTCTTTTATTTCTTCCCTTACACTCTTTAGCTCATCCAAGTCTTTATTTTGCTCTATTTTAATTATATCTAACGCATTATTACTTCCATCTAAAACAGAAGAAATAACAGAATAAATTGAACCATATACAACTTGATTATTTTGAAATCTAATATCAGTTTTGTTTGGATGCACGTTTACGTCAACAAATTCAGGCGCTAAATCCACGTGTAAAACAAAGAAAGGATATTGCCTTTTCATTAAATATGATGAATATGCGTTTGCAATCGCAGATGAAATTGTTTGATTTACTACATATCTTCCATTTATAAAAGTTGTCTGATAACTTCTATTACCTTTTGTAAAGAAGTGTTTTCCTATATAACCATTGATTTTTATACCATTTTTAATTGTGTCAATATAAAAACAATTTTCAAGTACATCTACGCCGTAAACACAAGCCATTGCACTTTCAAAACCATCGCCAAATGAGTTATATACAACCTTTCCATCTACAATATACTTAAATGAAATTGTTGGATTTCCAAGAATAAATCTTGCAACTGTTGCTGTAATCTCGTTTTCCTCTGATTTTTCAGAACGCAAAAACTTTTCTCTAACGGGAGTATTGAAAAATAAATTATTTACCGAAATAATTGTGCCATTATTAATAGCAGAATCGCTAATCTCGCTCATTTCTCCGCCATCGGCACTAATAGATGCGCCGATTTCTTGTTCGTTTGGTTTTGATTCTATAGTAATTTTAGAAACAGAAGCGATGCTTGCAAGGGCTTCGCCCCTAAAACCTAAAGACAAAATATTGTCTAAATCTTTTAAGGAAGAAATTTTGCTAGTTGCATGTGGTAAAAGCGCCTTTTTAAGTTCACTTTTTTCAATACCACAACCATTGTCGGTAATTTTTACGCAAGAAATTCCGCCGTTTTCAATCTCAATTTCAATGCTTGTTGCACCAGCATCAATTGAGTTTTCAACAAGTTCTTTAACCACTGAAAATGGGCGCTCAACAACTTCCCCTGCTGCTATTCGGTTATAAATTTTACTGCTAAGTAAATTTATCTTCATAACTAATCTTCCTTAACTTTTTCTTGTAAATCTATTAAAATATTAAATGCTTGCATTGGCGATAAATTATTAGTATCAAGTTCAGCAATAATTCTTTCAACTTCACTTAAGTTTTTCTTTTGTTCATCAAAGTTTTGCACAGTAATTTTATCGTTATTAATATTAGATTTTTCTAACTTTTTAAGTATTAATTTAGATTTATCAATAATTTCTTTATTTACCCCTGCAAGTTGAGCAACTTCTATACCAAAACTTTTGTTTGTGCCACCACGCATAATCTTGCGCATAAACACAATTCCACCTTGGAGTTCTTTAACGGTTACTTTATAGTTCTTTACACCTTCTAAATTGCCTTCAAGGGTTGTTAGTTCGTGATAATGTGTTGCAAACATAGTTCTTGCTTTAATGCTGTTTGTTATATATTCAACAACGGCCCAAGCAATACTAAGTCCGTCAAATGTGCTTGTTCCGCGGCCAATTTCATCTAAAATAAGCAAACTATTTGGTGTTGCATTGTTTAAGATGTTTGCCATTTCGGACATTTCAACCATAAACGTGCTTTGGTCTGATATAAGGTTGTCGCTCGCCCCTATTCTTGTAAAAATCTTGTCTGTAATAGGAATTTCCGCACTTTTTGCTGGCACAAAACTGCCCATTTGAGCAAGCAAAGTAATAAGCGCAATTTGTCGCATATAAGTGCTTTTACCAGCCATGTTTGGGCCAGTTAATATCATTGTTCTATTTTCATCACTATCAAGCAAGCAATCGTTAGGAATAAACTTTTGTTTAGATAGACTTTCAACCACAGGGTGCCTTCCGTCGACGATATCAAGTTTTTTTCCTGCATCTAAAATTATTGGCTTACAGTATCCATTTTCTTTTGCAACAGTAGATAGCGAACAAATAACATCAAGGTCGGCAATAGCATCAGCGCAAGCCAAAAGCCTTTCAACTTGTCCCCTTAAATGTTCTTTAATTTTATTAAAAATGTTTGCTTCTATTTGTAATGATTTTTCTTCGCTTGATAAGATTGCAACTTCTAATTCTTTTAGTTCATCGGTAATAAATCTTTCGGCATTAGAAAGCGTTTGTTTTCTTTGGTATTCATAAGGAACTTTTTCTTTAAACGAGTTAGTTACTTCAATATAATAACCGAATACACGATTATATCCTATTTTAAGCGTTTTAATGCCTGTTTTTTCCCTTTCATTATTTTCAATTTGAGCAATTAAAGACTTGCTATTTTTGCCTAAATTACGCATTTCATCTAGATTTGCATCATAGCCATCTTTAATATATCCACCATCTTTCATGTTTGATGGTGGTTCAGGAACTATGGCACTATCAATTAAGTCAACGGTGTCTTTAAAATCTTCTATACTATTAAAAATATCTTGAATAAATGCTGAATTTAGCCCTAAAAGTTTAAATTTTAGTGATGGCAAAACTTCTAAAGATGTTTTTAGTGCTAGGCAATCTCTTGGCATAATATTTCCACTTGAAATTTTGCCAGTAAGCCTTTGAACATCTCGAATAGAGCAAAGCAAGTTTGCGAGTGATTGCCTTGTTACGCTGTCGTTAAACAAACAGTCAACAGCATCTAATCTATAGTTAATTTTATCCTTATCAACAAGTGGAGAAAGTATTTGACTTTGAAGTTTTCTTGCCCCCATACTTGTTTTTGTTTTATCTAAAAGCCATAAAAGTGAGCCATAAGTTTTGCCGTCTCTAAGGGTTTTTACAAGTTCTAAATTCCTTATAGCATTGATATCTAGCATCATTATGGCATCATCATTTTCGCACCTAATTTTATTGATGTTAATTAAGGTTTGTTTTTGCGTTTGGTTAAGATATGCAATAAGTGCACCACAAGCACTTATGCACTCTGGCGAGTTTTCAATACCAAAAGCATTAAAATTAAGGATATTAAAATGCTTTTTAAGTGTGTTTGTGGCATTATTTAGATTGTATTCGCTTTGAGTAAATGTGCTAAATTTAGGTAAAATTCCATGCTTAATTAGTGGTGAATCAATAAATCTTTCACTGCAATCATCATTGCAAATAATTTCAACAGGATTTATTCTAACAAGCGTGTCAAACAGTTCATTTGCGTTGTTCTCCCCAGAAAAGTTACGAACTAAAAATTCGCCCGTTGTTATATCTGCCCAAGCAAGTGCTATAATATCTTTTTTGAGATATATTGAGCCTAAAAAATTATTATTCTTTTCATTGATAAGTTCGTTGTTTGTAATAGTTCCTGCTGTTGCAATTTTTACAACTTCTCTATTTACAAGTTCTTTTCCGTTTGGAGAAGTCGTTTGCTCGCAAATAGCGACCTTTTCGCCCAAAGATAAGAGTTTAGAAATATATAAATCGGCAGCATGAAAAGGCACGCCACACATTGGCGCTCTTTCTTTAAGCCCACAATTTCTGCCCGTTAAAGTTAAATCAAGAAGTTTTGAAACCTTAATGGCGTCGTCAAAAAACATCTCATAAAAATCGCCTAATCTATAAAAAACTATGCAATCCTTATATTCTTCTTTAACAGATAAATAATGTTTCATCATTGGTGATAAATCTTCCATAAATAACCAACCTTATCTTTTATAATAACTTAAACTTTTTGCCCTATTAGAGAAATCCCACCCGTTTTTTCAACTTGAACGTTCACAAAATTTCCGATATCGGTTTGTTCTCCCTTAAAATATAGCATTCTTCCATAAGTATCTCTGCCAAGATACATTTCTTTTTTGCTATCATATCCTTCGCAAAGTACTTCAACAATTTTGCCCTTATATTGCATAGATTGACTGCGATTTATTGTGTTTTGCAAATCGATTAGTTTCATAATTCGTTCTTTTGATACGCTTTCATCAATTTGCCCGTCCATTTTTGCGGCAGGTGTTCCTTCCCTTCTTGAATAAACAAAAGTAAATGCACCAGCAAAACCAACCTTTTCAACAACATCAACAGTATCGAGAAAATCTTGTTCTGTTTCGGTAGGAAAACCAACCATAATATCTGTAGTAATTGCGATGTCTGGTATATATTTTCTAAGCATTTCAACTTTTTCAAAATAACTTTCCCTATCGTATTTTCTATTCATAAGTTTTAAGATTCTATTTGACCCTGCTTGAATAGGCAAGTGAATGCTTTTACATGCTTTGTTGCTTTTGCTTAATGCAATAACAAGTTTTTCGGTTAAATCTTTAGGGTGATTTGTCATGTATCTAAGCCTAAAATTACCGTCTATTTTAGAAATTTCGTTAATTAAATCGGCAAAATCAACGCCTAAATCTTTGCCATAAGAATTTACGTTTTGACCTAAAAGAGTAATTTCCTTGTAGCCTTCAGCAACTAATTCTTTGCACTCGCTTACAATATCATTTAACTTTCTACTGCGTTCTCTACCCCTTACATAAGGCACGATACAATAAGTGCAAAAATTATTGCAACCATAAGTTATGTTTACCCAAGCATTTGGATAACTTGTGCGAGTTTTTGGCGTTCCTTCGACAACTTCCCCTTCTTTTTCTAAAACTTCAATAAGAGTGCGTTTTTGTTTAAGTTTATTTTCTAATAACGTCTTAAAATTTTCTAGATTATGCGTTCCAAAAATAATATCTATAAAAGGAAATTTTTGATGGAGTTTCTCAGCATATCCAACTTGCTGAGTCATGCAACCACCAACTGCAATAATTAAATCTTTTTTAGATTTCTTTAACTTTTTAAGTGCGCCTATATTACCATCGGCCGTGTTTTCTGCATTTTCCCTAATACAGCAAGTGTTAAAAACTATAATGTCTGCATTTAACTCATTTTCTGCAGGCTGATAGCCTAGGCTTGTAAGTATGCCAGCAAGTTTTTCCGATTCGTGAATATTCATCTGGCAACCATATGTAGTTATATAATATCTTTTATCATTTCTTTCCATACTCTATATAATAACTTAATATTTAAATTTTGTCAATTTATAATGATAGATTTGAATAATATATCCTAACTTTTACATACTAATTTGTATGAAAAAAGCACTAAAAGTTTTCTTTATGGTTTTTGCAAGTATCTTTATAGCAATATTTTGTTTATTTATCTACTTTTATATAACCACATATAACATAAATTTAGACGCTAATAAACTGGTTTGTTTTGACAGAAGTATTGTTTTTTATGATGACAATAATAATTTTATTTTGGAACAATCTAATGGCACCCCTATTATAGTTGCTTCTAAAATTCCTACGCACACTAAAAATGCTTTTATATCAATAGAAGACAAGCGTTTTTATAGTCACAACGGAATTGATTATCAAGGACTTTTTAGGGCAACATTATCCAATATAAAATCTTTTTCTTTCAAGCAAGGCGCATCAACTATTAGTCAGCAACTCATTAAAAACACGCATTTATCAAGTCAAAAAACCTTAAAAAGAAAACTTCTTGAAATCAAACTTGCAAAACAATTGGAAAATAAATATTCTAAAGAAGAAATATTAGAAAAGTACTTAAATACTATTTATTTTGGTGAAAATTGTTATGGGATTTTAAGTGCGTCAAAACATTATTTTGATAAAGAACCTAGCGAGTTATCGCTAAATGAAAGTGCAATTCTTGCTGGAATTATTAAAGCACCAACCTATTACTCTCCTTATCAAAATTATAAAAAGTGCTTTGATAGAAAGCAAATTGTTTTAAAACAAATGCTAGACCAAAAATTGATAACTAAAAGTCAATATGTTTCTACAATAAACGAGCCAATAAAACTTGCTGAAAAAAGTCAAACAAATAAAGGTGTTGACTATTTTAATCTTGCCTCAAATGAAGTAGATAAAATATTAAACAGGTCGCCTTACTCATCAAGAGAACTTAAAGTTTACACATATATTAATAAAGATGTTCAAGCATATGTTGAAAACTCTGTAAACAACTGCGTGATAAATGGATATAAAACAGCCCTTTTGATGGATAAAAATGCTCATATTTGTGCTTATTATTCAACATTTGGAAGGGCTAATAGGCAAATTGGCTCTATTATTAAGCCACTTATCTGCTATGCGCCAGCAATTGAAAATGAATTAGTTAGTTCGGTAACAAAAATATCTGATACTAAAACTAATTTTGGAGATTATTCACCTAAAAATTATAACGATAAATATTTGGGCGATATTTCTATAAAAACTGCCCTTACCACAAGTTCAAATGTTTGTGCCGTTAAATTGTTAAATTATGTTGGTATAAATAAGGCCAAAAAATACTTAGAAAAATTAAATATTAAAACGACGGAAGATGATAACTCTTTATGTTTAGCACTCGGCTCCATGCAAAACGGTGTGGATTTAATAAATTCAACAAGTGCATATTGTGTATTTAATAATAATGGAAAATACAATAAACCAACTTTTATTAAAAAAATAACCGACATAAAAGGAAATATCATCTATCAAAATCAACAAGAAAATACTAAGGTTTTTAGTGATGATACAATTACGATAATGAACGATATGCTTGGCGATGTTATTCAAGATGGAACGGCAAAAAAACTTAAGTATTGCAAACAAAAATTATATGCTAAAACAGGAACTGTTGGTAATAAAAACGGAAACACTGATGCCTATACTATTTCATACAATAATGAGTATGTTATGGGCGTTTGGCTTGGAAATAAAGAAAATTCTTTATTAGAAAATGTTGTTACGGGTGGAAGTGTTCCTGCGAGTATTTCTAGTGAAATTTGGGATAAGTTATATTTAATCAATCCTAATTTAAATGAAATTAAAAGAAGTGATAATGTAGAAGAAGTTTATCTTGATAAAATTGAATACGACACAAATAATAAAATTGTTTTAGCCGATGATATTTGTCCGTTAAGGTATAAATTTAAGGCTTTGTTTAAGAAAACGATGCTACCAAAAACAAAATCAACAAGGTTTTCTTGCCCAATAATAGAAAAACCCAAAATATCAGCAAATAACAATGGAATATGTATACAATTATGTCTAACACAATGCATAAATGCAAAGATATTTAGGCTAGATGGCGATAAAAAAATAGAAGTTTTTGATACATCTAAAAATAATACAAATATATTTATTGATAAATTTAATAAGAATATATCAACTTATAATTATATTGTTATTCCCTATGCAAATGTAGATGGCAAAACTTATTATGGAAAAGAAATTGTGTTAGAAAAAATAAAATCGCCAGTTATTGAAACTGACGATTGGTGGAATATTTAATTTAATAATAAACTTAATTAAAATGTATACTTTTCAACTTTTTTAAATGCTTCTTCAATTAAGCCGTCAATATCCAACTTACTTTCTGCTCTTTTAACCCTTTCAAGATTTGGTTTAATTGCTGGATATTTTGGTAAAAATACCGTGCAACAATCTTCATAAGGCAAAATTGATGTCTCATAAGTGTCTATTTTCTTTGCAATATCGATTATGTCGAGTTTATCAAAGGCAATAAGTGGACGGAGCATTGGCATAGTTACAACCGAGTTAGATGATGTTATGCTTTCAATAGTTTGGCTTGCAACTTGACCTAAACTTTCACCTGTAATAATTGCTTGGTCACCTTGTTGAATTGCTAATCGCTCTGCAATTCGCATCATAAATCTACGCATTATTGTAATCATAAATTCTTCAGGACAATGCTCATGAATTGCTTCTTGAATATGAGTGAAGGAAACAACGTAAAGATTAATTCCTCCATTATACTCGCCAACTTTTTTGGTAAGTTCAATTACCTTTTCTTTTGCAGCCTCACCAGTATATGGAAAACTATGAAAATGTAAGCAATTTAATTTCATGCCACGTTTACACATCATGTAACCAGCAACCGGACTGTCAATTCCACCTGAAATTAATAATAAGCCTTTTCCTGCAGAACCAACCGGCATACCACTTAAACACATAACAATATCTGTATAAACAAATGTTTTTCCATCTTCTCTTATATCAACGTATAAAGTAAAGTCTGGATTTTTTACATCAACACTAATGTTTTTGCCATACAAATCTAGCATTCTACCACCAAGAAGCATTGATGTTTCCATAGAATTTGGGGTAAATGTTTTGTCTGCTCTATTTGTGTTAACCTTAAATGTTCCAACTTTGTCTTTTAACAAAATAGAAGATGCTTCAACAATCTTTTCAAAATCATTTTCAACAACTAAAGCATTGCTATAAGTATGAATACCTGCAATTTTATGTAGTTTTGCAGTAATTAACTCATAATCTAATGGGTCATAGTCTTCAATCAAATAGCGACTATGCATAGTCGTAAACGTAAAATTAAATTCTTTTAATGAATTTTTTATGTTTTCTTTGAGCATTTTCTCAAAAAACCCACGATTTTTGCCCTTAAGATGAATTTCGCAATATCTTATTATAATAGCATTTTTCATTATTTTAATATTCCCTTTAGTTTTTGAACTGTATTATTTATTATTTCAATTGCTTGCTCGCACTCTTCAGCAGTAGTTTCTGTAGAAAAACTTATCCTTATAACGCCATCAAGAACATCATGATTATATCCACAATTTTCTATCACCCTACTAAATCTATTTTTAGAAGAACAAGCCGAGCCGTTGCCAACTATAACGTTTTGATTTTCTAAAGCATGCATAACAACTTCGCCACGGAGACCTTTTGCAGAAATTGTAAGTATATATGGACTGCAATTATCGTTTGAAATAAATGTAAACAAGTCTTTATTTAAGCCATTTACAAAAAGTGATTTATGTAATTGTGCTTTTTTATAATTCTCATTTAAGTTTTGATATTTTTCTTGCCCCGCAAAGTCAAATACTTTTATGCCAAACACGTTTTCGGTGCCACTTCTAAGCCCACCTTCTTGTCCACCACCAAATATGAGTGGTGAAATATTTAAATTTTTTCTTTTAATTAAAGCGCCAACACCTTTTAAGGCATTTATTTTATGTGCACTAATTGAATATAAATCAATATCTTGGCTTAAAGAATATGGTATTTTGCCATAGGCTTGAACGCCATCAGCATGAAAAATAATATTTTTATTTATTGATTTAAGTGTCTTTGCAATTTTGTTAATATCGTTTATGCCACCTGTTTCATTATTCACATGAACAATTGACACAAAATCAACTTTGTAATTTTTAACATAATCGTAAAGTTTTTCTTCATTTATTGTTCCATCGGCATTTAAGTCTATAAATTCCACATTTAAGCCACGATTTTTAAGTTCTAAAAAACTTTTATAAACTGCTGAATGTTCGCCTTTTGAAGTTATAAAAGTGCCTCTTTTCACAGAGCAAAAAATTGCCATATTGTCACTTTCTGAGCCACAAGATGTAAAAATAACTTCGTGGTTTGTCGCTCTTAAATTTCTTAATATGTTTTCTTTTGCAGTTTTAATTTCCTTAGCACAATTTAACCCACCTGAATATAAGGCAGATGGATTAAAAAATTTTTCACTATTATATATATCAGCTTTTTCCAGAGCAGATTTTGATGGTTTTGTTGTTGCTGCATTATCAAAATATAGCATTTTAATTAAAAAACCCCTCTTCAAAGATTGTCTTTTTAGTAAACTTTAAAATATTAACGATAAATTGGTCAGTGCATTCCATTACAAGAAGATTTTTTTGACTATTTACATTTACAACTAAATAATAAAAGGCTTTATTTTCAGAAGGAAATGCATTTTGTGTTAAAATTAGTTGATTTATCCCCGGCATTAAATGATATTTGTCATATGTTGAACTATTATAACGCCCTATTTTCTCAATATTATAAGCTTCAAATTTAATAACGGTTCTTCTCTTAAAATCTTTTATAACTTTAGCAATTCTTATTGAGCCAGAAATAAAAGTATAGTCATATTCAATATAAAGTGTGTTCTTATATCTACCGCACGTGATTGCAATAACTAAAAATATAACCAAAGGCAAAAATGAAAAAATAATACTAAAAATTGCACCATAGTCGTCTGGACCAAAGAACAAAAACAAAATTATTCCGTATAATGTTGCTAATATATAAAACGTTTTTGATACAATCCTGAAAAAATTATATTTTTTTTCTGCTTTTTCTTGATTTTGAATAGTGGCAGTTTCTTCGTAAAAAACTTCTTGCATGATACTCCTTTTAAATTTAAGTTATTTTATTTAAAATAAGAATAATTACTTTAGTTTGATAATAGTAACACCATTTTCGCCTTCGCCATATTTACCACGCCTAAATTCTAAAACGTGTTTATTTTTTTGAAGGTATTCTCTAACACATTTTATTAATGCACCCGTACCAACACCATGAATAATTTTAACTTCTTCAAGGTTATTTAATATTGCTTGCGAAATAAATTGCTCTAATTCCATAACTGCTTCTAAAGTAGTTTTGCCTAATAAGTTAATTTCAGTTATTGGAGTATAATTTAACGTAGATTTATAGACCTTAACTTGCTCTTTATCTTGTTTTTTATTAACCTTCTTTTCTACACTATCTTCTAATGAGCTATATATTTCGTTAAATTTAACTAAAATTTTAACGTTTCCAATAAAAATTTCCGCTTCTTCTTTTTCTTTTTTAATTTTACCTATAATGCCATAGGCATTAGCCTTTTTAACGTAAACCTTATTACCTGTTTTAATCTTACTTAAATCTATATTT
>JAZOMM010000173.1:0-4831 GCA_045653965.1 Christensenellaceae bacterium
TATAAATAACCATAGTTTTGATGTTGAAAATGTAAATATAATTTCAACTGATGCTTATGACAATATCAATTATTGGCAGTTTGAAAAGGGAACTTATAGTGTTGAAAATCAAAGTTTTATTGAAATAGAAGAAAGTGCCGATTATATTTTTGGCGTTAAGTTTTTGTTCTCTAATATTGACGATAGTTGTGCTATCGCTGTTAAAGGCTTTAACGATAATGATGAACTTGTGTCATCACACAAAAGCGAGATAGTAGTTAGCAAACAAGAATTTATTGGCATGTGGCAAGAAACTTTTGTAACGGCTGAGATAGGCGATGATGTAAAGAAAGTAAAAATTTCAATTGAAATAGATGCTAATAATGGCACTGTTGGTATAGACAATGTTTATGCACACAAAAATTTTATCAGTGTTTATGATGGGGCATCAATATCCTTAGAAAGAAATGTTTTATTGCTTCGTTTTACTGCAAAAATTGATAGCGATATATATCAAACTTTTTTGGATAAATATAGCAATGTAAGTATAGGTATGGTTTTTGCACCTAAAAAACAAGTTGTGGCAGTGGGTGAGTTTACAATAAATGGCATTCCAAAAGGTGGCAATATACAAGTGATAACTTCTAATTATTGGAATAATCCAGAGTCCTATCAACAAAGTGGATATTACACTTATAGTTGCGCTTTTGGTGCAACAGATTATGGTTTATTAAATAGAATAATAGATATTTTGGTTGTTTCAAGGCCATTTATAAAATATACCGAAAATGGCAGGGAAAAAATCATTTATTCTAGTTGGAATTTAGATAATAATTGTCGCTCTATGCGTCAGGTTGCAACACTTGCAAAGCAAGACACTGATGTTTATAATAGTTATGATTTAGACCAGCAAGAAATAATTTCAGCCTTTATTGAAGGAAGAGTTCCAAATTTTGAAGGTTTAGATTAGTGTAAAGGCAAAAGATATAAAAACAAAAAAATGCAGTTGACTATCAACTGCATTTTCTTTTTTTAATTATTTTTCATCTTGTTCTTTAAACCATCTTTTAACAAACTCAGCAAGAGCCTCAGCAAGTTGTTCAATATCCCAGTCTGTTGTGTTTATTATCAAATGATAAGAATTTCTATCCCCCCAAACGCCGTCAGCAATTAGATAGCGTGTGCGAGCACGATTTTTATCAATTCGTTTAATCATTTTCTTAAACTGCTTGTCAGTAAATGATTTTTCATCTTCTGTCGCACGTTCTTTACAACGCTTAATCTTAGCATCCATATCAGCGCAAATAAATAGGTTAAGTGGGTTTTTGTCGTGGAGAAGAACGTCTGCATTTCTGCCAACGATAATGCAGTTTTTCTTTTGCTCAGCAATTTCTTCAATAACAAGCCTTTGTTCTCTTAAAAGGTTAACGTCAGGTGCATTTATGTACATTGGCGACATAAAAGAATGATGGAAAGATAGGGTATATGTTTGCCATGCGTAATTGTTTAATGCATGTTCAACATAATCTTCATCAACATCGTGCCTTTTTGCAATTTCAGTAATTATTTCTCTATCATAATAGTCGTATCCAAGTATTTCTGCAAGCCTTTTTCCAAGTTCTCTACCACCACTGCCGAACTCTCTACTAATAGTAATTATATTCATCTTAATCCCCTTATATATGTATTAAGTAAATGCCGTTTGGGTATTTACTATAATAATTATACTATAAATTCCCAAAAATATCAATACCCTTTTTAAAATTAATGTTTTGCAGGGTTTTCTCGCTTAAAAAGCAATAATAAAATAGCACGGATAGTTCCGTGCTATTGTGGTCATTTTATGTCGTATTTAGTTGTTTTCTTGCCTTTCTTTGCGTTTTGCAATTATATGTTTAATAAGAACTATTAAATAATGAACTGCAAGACCAACTGCAATTGCCTTAACTAAGTCAAATATAACGGTTAGGGCAAAGGTTATAACAAGAACTAAAATGTTGTTCCACTCTTTGCTTTTGCAAATATTAACGAATTGTCTCCACTCGCTCATGTTATATGCAACCATAATCAAAATTGCCGCAATGATTGGCATAGGGATATAAGATGCAAGTGGCATTAAAACAACAAGCACAAGCAAAAGCACAACTGCGTGCACCATGCCAGAAAGTGGAGATTTACCACCATTTTTAACGTTTGCAGCCGTTCTTGCAATAGCACCCGTTGCAGGTATTCCACCAAAAAAGCCAACAAGCATATTACTTGTTCCAAGTGCAATAAGTTCGGTGTTGGAATTATGTTTGTCGTCAATCATCTTATCCGAAACAACGCAAGATAAAAGCGATTCAATGCCAGCAAGTAGTGCAATGGTAAATGCACTTGGAAGTAGTGCGAGTATTCTTTCGCCCGTTATTTCAGGAATACTAAATTTTGGAAGGTCAGAAGATATTGTGTAAAGCGAGCCGATTGTGTTTGCATTAACAACAGAGATAAGGCATACAAGAGCGCCAACGATTACTGCTATTAGCGATGCAGGAATTTTTTTGAAAATCTTTGGCCAAATAATAAGAATTGCAAGTCCAAGCAAGCCAACGCCAAACGCCCAAAAATTAAATGTAGAAAAATGCTCTATAATTAAAGAAAGTTTTTCAGTCGTTTCAATGGCAACTGTGCCAGCAGGATAGGTAAGTCCAAAAAAGTCTTTAAGTTGACCTATCGCAAGGGTTACTGCTATACCAGAAGTAAAACCAACAGTAATTGAGTGTGGAATAAACTTTATTAGTGAGCCAACTCTTAATAGTCCCATAAGGATAAGCAAAATACCTGCCATAATGGTTGCAAGGAAAAGCCCATCCATACCTTGAGTGATAATTATTCCAGCAACTATTGTGGCAAATGCTGCCGTTGGTCCTGTTATGTTAACTTTACTACCACCTAAAAGCGAAGTAACAAGTCCAGCAATAATGGCTGTAAAAAGTCCGGTTTCTGGTCTTGCGCCCGAAGCAATAGCAAGGGCGATAGATAGTGGAAGTGCAATAATTGCAACGATTATACCAGCAATTATGTCCGAAAGATAGTCTTTTGTTTTATAGCCCTTAAAAGCCGATAAAACCTTAGGTTCAAATAATTTCATAAACAATCTCCTTTTGCATAAAAACATTATATAATAAACAAATCCAAAAGGCAATAAAACAAAAAGAGAAAGTAATAAAAAATTAAAAAACCCACACATAAAAAGTGTAGGTTTTTCATTTTGTTGGCGGAGAAGAGAAGATACATCTCCGTTTTACTGCGATGGCAAAGCCGAACTAAACTTCTCGGTCTAAACTCATTCAACAACCAAAACAAAAATAGCACCCGATTAGGTGCTATTCCTGTTTTGGCGGAGAAGAGAAGATTCGAACTTCCGATGCCTTTCGGCATACACGCTTTCCAAGCGTGCACATTAGACCACTCTGACACCTCTCCAACAAGTCTAATGCCTATTTTAATATATTTTGGTTGTAAAATCAAGTGTATTTATTTAATAATTTTAAAATTATTTTTTTATACATTATTGACATACAATAATATATATATTATAATGTATGCAGTAATAAATTATTTGGAGGATTTAAGTTTATGGCACAAAAAAAAGACTATTTTGGTTTAGAATGGATTGTTAGTTTAATTTTAGCAATTATACCTATTACTTCTTGTGTTTTAGGAATTTTAACACGTTTGCAAGAAGGCAAGTATGTTGCAGCCATCTTGCGTTTAGTTTTAGGTTGGAATATCATCTGGATTTTAGACATTCTTCTAGTGTTTAAAAACCAAAGAATTTTAAGACTTGTTGACATGTAAAAAACTTAGCAAATAACTTAAAAAACCACTCGTTTAAGGCGAGTGGTTTTTTTATTGATAACACAACATATTGTGTTTTTGTTAAAATAATTTTACAAAATATGCCGTATTTTGTTGACACGGACATGCTAGATGTGGTATATTTAGAAGGCTCACAAAAAGACAAATATTAAAGGAGAAAAAGGATATGTTTCAGGTAAAGAAAAGAGACGGTAAAATTGTTGAATTTGATATGTCAAAAATCACAACGGCATTATCAAAAGCATTTAATGCAAAGCAGATAGATTATACTGCTGACATTTTAAACACACTTGCACTTAAGGTAACTGCAGATTTTTCTAAGAAAATCAAAAATGGCGTTATCAATGTAGAAGATATTCAAGACAGTGCCGAAGTTGTTTTAATTCAGTCAGGCTATGTGGATATTGCAAAGAGTTATATTCTTTATCGTAAACAAAGAGAAAAAGTTCGTAACATAGGCGAAACAATCGTTGACTATAAAAAGGTTGTTGACGACTATTTAAAGGTTGCAGACTGGCGTGTTAAAGAAAACTCAACAGTAACATATTCTGTTGGTGGTTTAATTCTTTCAAACAGTGGTGCAGTTACAGCAAACTATTGGCTTTCAGAAGTTTATGATGATGAAATTGGCGATGCACATAGAAATGCAGACATCCATATTCATGACCTTTCAATGCTTACAGGTTACTGTGCAGGTTGGTCACTTCGTCAACTTATCAAAGAAGGTTTAGGTGGTGTTCCAGGCAAAATCACATCATCACCAGCAAGCCACTTGTCAACACTTTGTAACCAAATGGTAAACTTTTTAGGTATCATGCAAAATGAATGGGCAGGGGCTCAAGCATTTTCATCATACGACACATATCTTGCTCCATTTGTTAAGGTTGATGGTTTAACATATAAAGAAGTTAAGCAATGCATTCAAAGCTTTATTTATGGTGTAAATACTCCTTCACGTTGGGGTACACAGTCACCATTTACAAACATCACA
>JAZOMM010000174.1:0-1715 GCA_045653965.1 Christensenellaceae bacterium
CAAAGTAGTATCTAGAGAAGATGTTAAAATTTCTAAAGTTCCAGCAACAAAACTTGCAAATGACAATGGACTTACAGGTCTTGCAAACATTATCATTTTGGGTAAAGCATTGAAAGAAACTAATGTTTTAACATTAGTACAAATTAAAACATGCTTAGCACAAATGGTTCCAGCAAAGAAGGCTGAACTTTTAGAAAAGAACCTAAAAGCAATAGAAATTGGTTATAATTTTTAAGTTACAAATATAATATTTATAAAGAGATACCCTATACAATGTATAGGGTATTTTTATATTTAAATATAATTGTGACATTTACGAGTTTAGTCTGCATATATTAAAATAGAAAGCAAAAAAGGAGGAGAATATGTCGTTTTTTTGTAATTTTCAATCTGACAAGTGTCCTGGGCAAATAAATGGCAATCCGTTAAACGGCTTATGTGAAAAGGTATGCTTGCAAGTAAAAAAGGTGTTTGATGCATGTATGCAACAAACCCAACTAACTGATATAGTATTAAATATAACAAACTTAACACCAGCAAATCCTACATATCCATTAACATTTATAAGTGCAAAAAGCACAGTGTCGCAAGGGGTGATTAGTAATTTACTTATTGAACCACTTTCTGAAAGACCAAATTGTGCTAGAGTTAAGTCAGACATCTTAATTCCTGTTTCAGTGGCTTATACTGATGCTAATAACATCGAAGGTGTTGCAACGGCAACTATATCTATACCAAAAGATGTTATCCTTAATATTCCATCAGCATCAATTATGCCATATAATGTAGAAGCCGTTGTTTCGTTGGTTTCAACACAAGGCACTTATACTGACTTAAATCAGTTTGTTATCGATGCTTGTGTTTCTATTATAATAAAAATTGTAATGGAAGTTGAACTACTCGTTCCGTCTTATGGATATGCTGCAATTCCACCTTGTCAAGAATATACGCAAGAGGTCTGTGCAGGATTTTTTGAACTTCCTATGTACCCAGAATAATAGGAAAAAAGTTGCATTTTTAAGCGTGGTTAACCCCACGCTTATTTGCATTTAAATGAATATTCATTTAATACGCTTGCAATATTAAACTTATTATGTTATTATAAAAATATGAAAATTTTTGCAATAAGTGATTTACATTTATCCATTTCAACCAATAAACCTATGGATATTTTTGGTGGAAACTGGGTTAATTATATGGATAAAATCCGTGAAGATTGGGTAAGTAAAGTTAGCGATGATGATTTAGTCTTAATCGGTGGTGACATCAGTTGGGCAATGACTATTGAAGATGCTAAAAAGGACATAGAAACTTTGTCTTCACTAAAAGGGAAAAAGATTTTAATCAAAGGCAATCACGACTATTGGTGGAGTGGTATAGGCAAGGTTAGGGATATGCTTCCACAAAATTTTTATGCGCTCCAAAACGATAGCATAAGGTTTGATGGCGTTGTGATTTGTGGCTCAAGGTGTTGGAGCGTTCCCGGTTCGCCCGATTTTAACGAACAAGATAGAAAGATTTACAACAGGGAAATTGAAAGGCTTAAACTTTCACTTAAAGATGCTTTTAAGTTGAAACAAGAAGGTGATAAGTTGATTGCTCTTATTCATTTTCCACCATTTAACGTTCATAGAGAAGATAGTGCTTTTACCGAAATTTTTGCTGAATATGGCGTGGATAGTGTTATTTATGGGCATTTACACGGCAAAAATGTT
>JAZOMM010000175.1:0-16466 GCA_045653965.1 Christensenellaceae bacterium
CACGCCTACGATAAGCACTGGTGAAAGTATAAGTCTTACAAAACTTACGTAATACACTTTTAGGCTTGTAAACAACTTAGTTATTTTAACGTCGGCAAACTTCATACCTAAAATTGTCATTGAAAGTGCAACTACAACGCCCTTTAAGTGATTTGAATAATCTACAACAATGTTTTTAACATCTCCACTGAAACCTAACAAGTTCAATATAACGCCAAGTATAAATGCAATAAGAACAAAGTTTGTGAGTAGACCTTTTGCTGAGATATGTTTTTTATCCCCAGAGAGCAAATAGTTTCCATAAGTTGGCCACAATACGTTAGTCAATACATTTGCAACAGCCGAATAAACTATTACAATGCTTAAAGGGGTTCCTTCAAAAAGAGCTAGTGCCAAAGGCAAGCCTATAAAACCATTGTTTGGGAATATCATACAAAATCTTGCCATACGTCTTTGGTCATCTAACGGTTCAAACTTTGAGAAAATCTTAGAAAGAACGATAAGTGCAATTTCACCAAGTATAAAAATTAAAACGGTTAACAAAATGCCTGTAACTGTTTCAGTTGATATATTTATATTCAAGGTGTTTACCAAAATCATAAATGGCAAGCCAAGATATAATAATATCGTTGTTAAAACGCCCGAGTCTGAACTTTTTAAATGTTTTGTCTTTACTAGCACATACCCAGGGATTGCTAAAAGTACAAACATTATAACGTTTCTAAGCATAATTAAAAATTCGCCCATGTTAATTTCTTCCTGCTTCTTGTTGTTTTATTTTTGAAAATTCACAGCCACAATAGTTTTGGCGATATAAATTATTCTCTTTGCTTAATCTTATCGAGTTAAGATATCCGTTTTGTTTTTTAAAGTCTGATGGCAAATATTTAACCCCCAAACTCTTTTCTAAATTAAAGCCTATCTCGTTTATAAGTTTGGCGTTTTTAAGTGGACTTACGGTTAAGGTCGTTGCAAAATAATCATAGCCTAATTCTTTGCACTTTAAGGCAGTTTTTTCTAGCCTTAAATTAAAGCACTTTTCACACCTTGCCCCACCTTCAAGTTCTTTTTCTAAGCCTTTTGCTTTGCTTAAAAAACTTTGCTTATCATAATCAGCGACAATGCAATCTATTCCTAAACTCTTAGAGTATCTAACTTGCTCTGTTGCCCTTAAGTTAAATTCTTCTAAGGTGTCTATATTTGGATTATAATAAAAAATGGTGATATCAAAGTAATCAATTAGCCTTTCTATGCACGCAGTTGAGCAAGGTGCACAGCAAGAGTGAAGTAACAGTTTTTTCTTTTGCCCACCATTTGATTTTATAATTTCAAGCATGGCTTTATTATAATCTATTTTATTCATTAAATTTCCTTTTTGGCAACATTCTCGCCATCATAGGTAATTAAATACGCCTTTCCACCACTGCTGATTGACTTTGTAAATTTTCCATCAACAAACTCAATAGCCGAGTTATTCTCCACGCAATAGCAACTTTTTATATCCCCTTTCTTCAACGCTTCAAGAAAATCTTTTTCCCTGTCATCAAAGTGTGGGCACATACACCCATCAAGGATACCAAGCCCTTTCTTTAGCACATAGTCGGCACTTTTTCCACGCATTATTTCATAATCGGTGTACATATCCTTAAACCAACAAATAGCACCGGCAGAAAGCCCACAAATAATTTTTCCTTTATTATATGCATCTATAATGAATTTATCTAAACCAAACTCTTTCCACTTTTCAAGCATAAAAAGTGTGTCGCCCCCACCGATATAAATGCAGTCTGCCTTTTCTATTTTATCGGCAATTTTTTGCAAGTCCATTTCGCCATAAACGATTAACGCCACTTCTGCCTTAATATCAAACACCGAAGTGTAAGTCTTTCTAAAACTATTAAAGTATGGCATACTATCGTGAGAAGCCGTGCCTATAAAAAGAGCATTTGCCCTGTTTTCACCTGCACGCTCTTTGGCAAGGCTTGCTATATATCTATCAATTTGTAAGGTGGTTTTATTTTTTATTTCGCCACCACCAATAGCAATAATTCTTTTTTGCATAATCCCTTATAAAAAAGGTTAGAAAACTTTCTAACCTTTAATAATTTTTTTAGCATTAAGAGCAAACACTCTATTTGCAGTGTCTTCACCAAACTTTTTTTCAACAAACTTATTTGCTTCAAACAAAAGATTTTTTCTATTAGAATGCACATCGCTTGAAACAAAATCTATTAAGTTTTCTTTGAAAAGTTTTTTAACTAATCCGTAATATCTTCTTTTGAATTTTCCAACTATAGATTCTGCGTTTACTTGAATAAGCCCACCGAGTGATTTAATTTCAAACGCAGTTTTAAGGTCAGAATTTAAGTATCTTTCATAATGCGCAATGATAGGTATATAGCCAAGAACTTTTAGTTCATAAACTATCTCTGCCATATCCACATATTTATCATAATCAAACTCTAACAAAACATACTTGCTATCGTTCATAGATAGAACTTTTTTATTAACAAACGCACTTTTATAATGTTCATCAACAAAAATTTCTTGACCTAGATATAAGTTTATAGATATGTTTTCGTCACTAACAACTTTTTTAAATTTTTCAAATTCGTCATTTAAGACTTTTGGTGGAAGTTTATATGTTTTTCTATAATGTGGTGTTAAAAAAACATCTGTTATTCCTTGATTAACACACTCTTTTAGCATATCAATAGAAATATTATTGTCCAAACTCCCGTCATCTACAAAAGGCAAAATGTGTGTATGTATATCAATCATTATTGTTTTATGTCTGTACCTTCTTCTAGTATTTCATCATCTTCATCTTCGTCATCAATATATGCTTGCTCAGCATACGATTTATAATAATGTCCGTTATAAAAACTTCTATCATTATTTTTATCATACATTGTAAACACAGAGCCAAGAATTTCTGCCCCTGTTTTCTTTAACTCTTTAACGGCTTCTATAACCTGACCTTTTGTTGTTAAAGCATAAGCCACCACAAACAAAATTCCATCTGAAACCTTTGAAATATGAATATAATCTGAAACTTGAAGCACAGGTGCGCAATCTAAGAAGATAAAATCATATTCGTTTTTAAATTCATTAAGTAGATTTTTGAACTTGTCTGACAAAAGCAAAAGTGATGGATTATAAACAGCAGCACCCGTTGTCATAATATCAACATTTTTATACTCTGTTTTTTTAATTACTTCTTGCTTGGTCTTTTTTCCCATATAATAGTCAGAAAGTCCACAATCTTTACTAAAAGAAAAAAGCCTATGTAATCTTGGACGACGAAAATCTAAGTCAATTATAAGAACCTTTTTGTTTGTTTGCCCAATGGCTACAGCAAGGTTGCCAAGAAGTGTTGTCTTTCCTTCTGACATGATTGACGATTCTATTTGAATAATCTTATGCTTTCCATCTGCATTGATATATAAAAGGTTGTCCTTTAACCTATTATAATCTTCAAATTGACTTGTCTTTGTTTTTTCATCAATAAAGATTTTTCCCAACTCGTCGTTTTGAGTTTTTTTCTTAAATAAAGCCATTTTTCTCCCTCTAATAGTCATTTATCCCATTCATTATACAACAAAAGTTTTCAAATTGCAATAAAAATATATATAAAATATATATAATTTAATTTATAATGTGATTTAAATATGTTACTGACTATAAATTTTGCGCTAATTTATGTAAATTTAACAAGCACTCGTTACCTTCTATTATAAGTTTTTCAAACCTTTCTTTTTGTGCATTTTGATGATTTTCGCTTAACTTTTTGTAGTTTTCTATAACTAAATACTCACTTAGTGCCACTTCTAGATATAATTGCTTGGCTTTTTTTGGTGCTTTAATGTCGCTGTAATATTGCCAAGTATTTTTTTCGTGATTTAATAATTTTGACATAAATAAACTTTCGTTACTTAAACTACATAGTTCAACAAGGTGCTTTATATTGCACAAAATCACCTGCAAAATAGCATCGGCAAGTTTTGGATTTTTTGGCTTTACATCAAAATAAAACTTAACATTTTTAAGCAAAACGCTTAGCACTCCGTGACAGCCAAAACAAGAATTGTCTTTTAACAAAGCAATCTTTTCTTTACTTTTTTTATCTATAAACGCACATATGTAAACATCGTTTCTTTCTTCCATAACGCACCCCTTGTGCATTATATGTTTTTTTCGGCTTTGTTGTTTACTCTATCTAAAAAAGCCACATATTAAAAAACCACACTCTATTATGAGTATGGTCTTTTATCTAATAATTTAAGTTTAATAGTGTGGTGTCCACGCAATCTTTATATGTGGAACTAAAACTATCGTGTCGCCCGCCTTTATATCTGGTAAATTTTCTTGGTTAAAAATTGTGCTTACTGCAACTTTATGCCCTATATTCGAACTATCTACATACTTCCAATAATTGCTAAAGAAATATTCGTTCACCTTATATTGTTCAATAGGGTCTACCACAGGCAAAATACTTATTTCTTTTGCCGAGAAAAGTGACTGACCTTCAAGCAGTTCAATTTCAACATCTTCAAGCGATGAAGCACTTGCTATATCCCCCCACTTAACCACTTTGCATACAATTTCAGTATTATTTACACCAACGCTCGATGAAAGGCTGAACTTAACCTTATATTTTGCTCTATACACAGCCTTTATGGTAATATCCTCTGCATAATCCCAAACATTGCCGTGCTTAATTTCATCGCCATCATAAAACCAACCTACAAACTCATAGTTTTCTTTTTGAACGATAGGCAAGTTTTCTATTTCATAGCCATAATAAAATTCCATTTGACTTTGACCTATAATTTGACCACCATCACTATCGAATATCGCAGTATAAGGTCTTTTTTCCCAAGTGGCTTTTAAGTTGACGTCAGCAAAATTTCCATTAACCTTAAAATGCTCAAGTGTGATTTCGTTTGAAAAATATTTTTGGCTTTTACCATTTATTTGCCAACCATCAAAAACGTAACCTATTCGCATTGGGTCGGTTAAGTTGATAAGCGATTGTTGATTAAACGAGCGTTGTATATCTTGCGACTGCCTTATTGCGCCGTTAAAATCATAATTGATAACAAACTCGCTTTGCGATACATAAACGGCATTAAGCGTTGTGCCATTATCGTTATCCCAAACAATACCGTTATCGAGTGGAACGCCATCATCATCTGCCCAATATGCAAACTTCTTGCCTTGTTCTATAGGCGCACTAATTGAACTAAAGTCCAAAACTTCATTATATTTTACACTTAGTGTATTACCATCAAAGTCGTTGCCATGCATATCCTTAAAGGTAAAGTCATATTCGTTTAAAGTCCAAATAGCATCTATAGTGCAACTTTTAGTAATACTTTCAAGTGGTATAGACCAAGAAAGAGTGTATCCCTTTCTCTTGAACTGAGGCGCTTTTTCCATTATATCAAAAGCACTATTAGCAATAATGCTTACACTTCTGTTTCCGTCATCGTCTTTGCCACCATTTGCATAAAAAACAATGCTCATGTCATACCTTGTCCACTGAGCAACAACGTTTGTATCCTTATTTATTCTTGAAATAGACACGTTCCAACCTGCAAAATTATAACCTTTTCTCACATAGATAGGCTCTTCTATTTGTTTGGAATTTTTAACCTGTTGCGTTTCTTTGCCATAGTAAAGATATGCATCTTCGTGCCCACTTGAAAAAGTTACGGTGAAAGACTCATCTTTTTTACAACTGATAACGTTAAGCGTTAGAAAGCATAACGCAAAACATAAAATTATTGATAAAATTCTTTTATACAACCGTGCTATGCCCCCTACTTAATAATTTTAATTATTATACTATATTGAAAGGCACTATGTCAACACAAAGGCAAATATGCGTTGAAAATTTTATAGGCTAGGCATTTTTGCCCACACATACTTTACACGGCATACTTTGCCATTATTTTAAGCAAAGCACCAAGCCCTTCGTTAATATTTTGTTTTAGGCTTAAATCAAGCCCGTTTTCTTCGGCTTGCAATATTGCTTTTTCAAGACCTTCCGCACTTTTTTTATCCTGTTCTTTAAGTGGATAATATTCAAGCCTATTTAATATGCTCTTTATGTGCGAAAAATCTATTTCTTTGTCTTTTTCATTTGTGCTTTTGTTTTTACCTTCTAAATCCATATTGTTTGCACTAATAATAGGGGAAGAAAACACTTTAGATGGCGTATACCCCCCGTCTTCAGTATAATTTTGAGCAACTTTTTTATAACTTTGTTCGCTGTTTTTAATATGCGCACACCTATCTAAAAACTGAGCGAGAGAGCGTTTTTCATCACTTATTTTTATTTGTTTTTTTGGCAAAAATAGACATATAGATAGCCCTAAAAAACAACTTCCCACAGTATAAACGGCAAAGGTTATTTGCCCATTAATTTTAATTTCAAACCAAAATTCTATTAAACAAATTCCCACAAAATCAAACGCTATCCACAGCCTTTTTAATATGCTGTATTGCCTTATAGATAAACAAAAAATCATACACACAAGTGTTAACAGCCACACCAAACCATTTAATACAATCGCCAAGGTGGAATCGGTTAAATTTTGATAAAAAAGGTCAAAAAAATTATTCATAAAAAGCGAAAAAAGTCCGTTCATATTATCCCCCTTTTAATATTAAAACATAGGTAGAATAATAAAACCGAACTTTTTGATATTTAATAACTTTTTTTGTCAAATTTAATAAAATTAAAGTTCAACTATTTCGCCTGTAAATAAGTTTACTATTATCATCTTTTTTATATCTAAGTTAAGCACTTTTTTTGTCGCTATAGCATATAGTTCTAACTGCTTATGATATTGCTTTTTAAGACTTTCGTTGTCTAGCGATGAATATTTATAGTCAATGATAATAGCGCCGTCGTTAGCGATGGAAAGAAGGTCTATAACACCTTGCAAAACCACTTGTTCTTTGCTTAAGGTGTCTAGCACCATGCCTGCATCAACTAAAGTTAAAAACATTTTTTCTCTATAAAGTTTTGTACCTTTAATATTGTTAAACACACCACTATTGATGGCATTTTGAATACGCCCTAAATTAACCTTTTCAACCTGTTCAACTGATAAAATTTTATTTTCTATCATTTTAAGAACTTGTGCATTTAAGTCAAGAGTGCTATTAAAGTCAAAATGTTCCATAATTTTATGTGCGATATTACCCCTTTCGATATCGGGAGTTTGCTCATCGAACATCAAATGTACGAGTTCGGATTTTTCCTCATCGTTATTAACCTTAGTTACACTTAGTTTTAACGGCAAAGTGGTGTCTAATTCAAAAGGATATTTTTTAGAAAACCTGTCCTTCATCTCACTGATAATCTTTTCATCACTTTGACCTATAATAATCTTTCGTGTATCGCTTTTTAGTTCTGTAAAACTAAGGTCGCTTATAAAGTGCTCAACATATGGCACTGAATTAGGAATATAGTCAATATACTTTTCTGCACCAGCAAAAACGTCTTTTCTTGTGGTGTATTCCCCCTCATAAATCATATGAAGCGAATAGGTTGCCCTAGTTAGTGCAACATACAAAAGCCTTAATTCTTCTTTAACACTATTGGTTATAGTTTCTTCTTTGATGACTGCACGCAAAAGTGTTTCTTTCTTTTTTCTTTTTTTGTCATCAAAGTCCATAAACGCTAGGCCGTGCTCACGGCTAAAGATTAAGTCGGCACTCTTTTTGCTTCCTTTCATATTTTGTTCTAATCCACACACGATAACAACGGGGAATTCTAAGCCCTTTGATGCGTGAATGGTCATCAAGTTTACAGCGTCTTCCCTTTGACTATCGCTAAAAGCAAAACTTTCTGGCGAGTTATCAACCTTATCTAAAAATTCTTGAACGGTTAGTTTTTTATCGCCCTCGGTCGATGCACTGACAAGCCTATTTAATAAGGCAACTTTCTTTGTGCCATTATGCTGAGCAAATAAATAACTTTCTATATCTTTTTCATCAATAATCTTATTAAGCACACCGTGTGCGCCTATAAACTTAGAAACAAACGCTAGTTCATCTATATACTTGTTAAATTCTTTTAACTTCATAGACAAATTATCCGTTACATTTTCAAGATAATATTTATATGCGTGTATAAACGACCATTTTCTATTGTTTTTAGCCCCTTCCGTATGAGAAAATGCACATACTATTTCAGCCAAATCATCGTTAGTTAAGTTTGCAATAGGGCTGAGAAGCGTGCTTGCAAGTGGCACTTCTTGACCGAAGTTATCAATAAGCCTAAGCACATTTATAACCATTTGAATTTCTGGATAGTCGCAAATATTTTCTTTAACTTCTGAAATAACAGGCACGCCGTGCATCATTAAACCCTTTACGATGCCTTGCACATAAGCATTGTCTTTTTTTCTTGTTAAAATTGCAATGTCGCTATATGTTATTTGCCTGTCACAACCATTTTTGAAATCATAATAGGTATTTTGCAGTTCTTCATTTATTATTTGGGTGATAAGCGATGCCGTGTGGTTATCCTTAAAAGCGACTTCCTTTTTTATCTCTTGTAAAATGTTATAAACTCGTGGACTTTCTTTTTGAGTGTCCCTTCCTTTTTCTTTTTCAAGAATATGTAACATTGCTCTTCCTTGCTTATCTTGTGGGTATACCCCCCCACTGACAAGTTCGGCATTGCCTTTATACTCTCTTTCAAAATAATCTTTTGTCATAGAATAACAAAAAACTTGATTGACCATATCGATAACTGCTTTTGCTGAACGGAAGTTGTGGTTAAGAGAAAGCACTTTTTGTCCGTTTTTTTGCATTAAATCAAACTTGTTTGCAAAAAAGTCTGGCCTACAGCCCCTAAAACCATAAATGCTTTGCTTAATATCGCCAACCATAAATAAATTGTCGTTTGCAATTAGGTTTATTATGCTTTCTTGAACGCCGTTTATGTCTTGATATTCATCGACAAACACATATTTATATTTTTTTCTAACTTCTTCTATTATATTGCTATTACTTAAAATCTTAAGTGCAAAATGCTCTAAGTCGGCAAAATCTAAAAGGTTTTCATCACGCTTTTCAGCATCGTAAATGTCTTTAAATCTTTTTACAATGCTTATAAACTGCTCGGTGTGTTTTGAAAGGCTTTCTAACGCCTTAAAGTCACTTTCTCTATCCACCAAATGAGCACTATATCTTTCTATAATTTTTCTAAACTTCTTACGGCAAATATCCACCGTTTCTTTAACTTGCTTTTGTTCTTCTGTTAATTTACTATCAAAACTAAGCCTTGCAGTGCAACCTTCAAATTTGCCCTTTACAACATACACATCTTTGGCATTTAACACCATTTGCATATCGGCAACAACCATTTTTGTAAAGGCACTGCCCTTTTCAAGCCCATTATTAGTTAAATAGGTATATGCGTTTAGCACTTCTTGATAAAGCAAACTGACTTGGCTTTTTAACATTTCAAAGTATTTTTGAATTAGGTTTTCAAAATTTTCTTTTTGATATTCACTTTTATACTTATCTAAAATTAAGTCTGGATTTTGCTCAGAATTAGCAAATAAATAGGTTGCTATAACAAGTTGCTTTAATGCGCTATCGTTTCTACCAACAGCGTGCCTGTCTATAAGCGTATAAAACCATTCTTCCCCCGATTCGTAAAATTCCTTAAAGGTCTTGTCTACGCACTCACTTTGCATAGTTTTTACCATAGCATCTTCTGCAACGCTAAAGTCAGGAGAAAGCCCCACTTCATAAAAATAAAGGCGAATAAGCCTTGCACAAAATGCGTGCAAAGTGGAAATATCACAAGTTGGAATAAGGGCTATTTGTCTATATAGCCTTTTTCTATCCCCATCTTGCGATTTCATCAAGGTGCTTTTAAGTTTTTCCTTCATATCGATAGCAGATTTTTCGGTAAAAGTTACAGCAAGAATTTGATTTACGTCAACGTTTTCGTGCATGACAAGCCTTACAAGCCTGCTTATCATAGTATGAGTTTTGCCACTGCCTGCTGATGCCGAAATCAATATATTGCCACTTTTATGTTCAACTGCTTGAAGTTGTTCCTCTGTAAACTTAGACATGTTTATTCCTTTTGCGCTTTTACAATCGTTTCAGCGCTGACCGACTTTACCTTTCTTTCCACTTGATTTTCTTGTTTACATATACCCTTAAACTCACAATATTCACAAACCTTTTCATAAGGCGAAGGCACTATAACCCCCTCTTTTAATTGACTTGTTGCAAGTTCGCTTATGTTTACGGCATAGTCCATAAACCTGTTTATCTCATCTCTTGCCATTGCACTTTTAAGTTCGCCCTTATCAGAAAGTGTTATAGGGATAAACTCGCTTTTGCCATTTTGATAAAAGGTTTGGTCTTGAGCAGTTATTGCCTCACTTTCATTCAATGTATGCCCGTCTGACATAGCCGTTTCTACACCTTTTTCATCTTCATATTTATCTGAAATAGGCAAATAATATAATCCTGCAACCTGCTTTCCACCATTGTCTTTTTGGCTTACTGCATAGCCATACAAAAAGAGTTGTAGTTTTACGCCTGTAAAGAAAGATTTTTTGGTGGAATCGGTAGAGCCCGTTTTATAGTCTATAACCCTAACATAGTCGTCAGTCTGGTCAACCCTATCGATTTTACCCTTCATTTTAACTTGTCCGTTAAGCAAGTTTATCGGTGGATAGTCACCATTTTCGCCAAACTTTGCTTCGCTTTTTGCAACCTTAAATGAACTATTCTTAAAGGACATATAAGTCTTATAGCAATAATTTTTGCTCTCATTAAGCACCCTTTTAATAGTCATACAAGAACGGCTTTCACTTAAAAACTTATTGTATTCTTCTCTTTCTAGCACGCTTTTACTAATTTTATCAAAAAGAGCATTTGAACTTTCTTCATCGGTAACCGTGTTCATTTCACGAATATAACCATCAAAAATTTGGTGCATTAAATTACCAACCGAAAGGCTGTCAACATCGCCCTGCTCTCTTTTTGTCACCCTTAAGGCGTGCGATAAAAATGACTTGTATGGACATTTATAATAATCTTCAATGGTCGTTGGCGAAATCTCGTTTGAAATGAGTATTTCTTTTGATGACTGTAATTTTTCTTGAAGGCTTGTGTTTGCCTTTTCTATAATTCTTTTTGCAATAGGCGAAACGCCCGTGCTATAAAAAGAACTTGCTTGTGTTATGTCTATAATTTTTCCATCAGAAAATTCGCCACAATCTTTTGCAAAGGTCCTTAGCCCTTGTTTTGTAGTTAAATATCCACTTTCATTTTCAAAAGGCTTATATTCTACAAATTTAAATATCTCATCTAACACTTCGCTTTTGAACATTTTAGAGCCATCTACTCCACATACAGGATAACTCAAATACAAACTTTCCTTAAAGGCCGTTAACCCTAAGGCAAAGTTTTCTCTGTTTCTATGGTTTACAATGTTGATTTTTGGCTCTACTAAAACCTTAATCTCCTCAAGCGTGTTAATATCATCATCGTTAAGAAGCGACATATCCGTTTGAACGCTAGGAACAGCGTTTGTCAAACCTATCGCAAATAGGTGTTTTGCCTTTACAAGTGCCGTTTGTTTATAACTTCCTATAAACACTGCATCGTTATATTGTGGGATAATAGACATTTCAAGTGCCGAAATGCCACTTACAAAAATTGACCTATACTCATTTAGCGAAAGTTTTAAGTCGCCAAGCAATAATTGCATTTGCGTTAAAAGATTAATGACAGAATCATACATTTGTGCACATATTGCGCCTTCTTCTATCTCGCCAAGAGCAACGAGTTTATTTGAGTATTCTTGGTTTTTGTTTTTTGCGTCAAGCCTTTCTAATAACCCTAAAACATCAAACTTTTCAAATAGACTTATTAAACTTTCTCTAAAGGCGTTAAGGCTGTCAAGGTCTTCACAACCAGATTTAAGCGTAAAAGGTTGTTTTACTCTATAGCCTGTTATGTTATATTTAATCAAATAATTTTCAAAGTTTTCAGCAAGGCTTTGCTCGGTGCAAAAATATGGATTTTTGGCAAAGGCAATTAACGATTTTGTGTTAAAATTCTTTCTCATAACATCGATATAAGATAGAATTAACTTTATAAGTGGGTGATGCTCTGCCTTTTTACGTTCATCGATAAAATAAGGCACTTCTAAATTAGCAAAAACCTTTTGGATAATAGGCGCATATTCGTTAGTTGGAAGTGCAATAGTCATATCTTTATACCTACACTCGCCATTTAAAACCTTTTGCTTTATGATTTGCCCCACCCTTTCAACTTCTTTAATAGGGTTAGGTGCAAAATGGCAAAATACTTCGCCCTCGCTCTCAAAATCTTGTCCTATATAACTCTCTTTATTTAAACCGAACGGATTATAAATGTTGTCGATTATAATTCTTGCATTTTTTGAGTATTCACTCTTTTCTGTTTTATATAATAATGGATAGTTTTGTTCTTGGCATAACTGCTTGATAAAATAAGAACTTTCATTTACAAACACAAGTGGGTTTTCACCTTCACATAAAAACGCCGTCAAATTGTTGGTGCGTTTAATAAGTGAGTTTACTGCCTGACGCATTTGTGCAGTAAAACCATTAAATCCCACAAGGTAAATGTTTGCGCCACTTAAAATCTCTGCTTTTTCTATAACTTCATCTAGGTGCGAAAGATATGAAGATTGGTCTAAAAATCCGTTCTTTTGCACAAAATCTTCATACGCACTAAAAACTTCGTAAATATCTATAAGTTTGTTTTTCAAAATGCCCTCGGTGCTATCTATAGCGACCTTAATATCGTTTGGAGTAATCTTGGCACTTTTTAGTTGTATTATTAAGTTATATAGCGTTGGTGCAATAGTTTCTTTACTTGCCTTGAAACAGTTGAGTTTTACATTAGATAAAATCTTTTTAACAGCCATAGAAGAACCTTCTATTGTCAAAAGATTATCCATAGGTTTTTGGGCACGCAAAAAGTTGCCAAACGAAAACACCTGAGTGTTAAACGTTCCGCCAAACTTATAGCAAATAAGTCGCTCTATCATAAGCGAAACTTTTTCTTCACAAAATATTATGTTTTTTTGTTCAATACTTTTTGTGTTTTTTTCTAAAGATTGCAAAAGCAATTCAAACATATTAAAGTATGAATCAGTTGTAATAAGATTTACCATATCTACATTGTATCATATTTTATGGTTTTTTTTGTGTTTTTTAGATAGATGTTTTACATTTTTTTTAATTTGTGATATCATAGTATAGAAATTAAATAGGAGCAAGCAATGAAAAGATTTATTTTTTTGATTTTAGCCGTATGCCTAAGCATTTTATTTACCCTTTCGGGTTGTAGTTGTGCGGGAGATACTATATTAGAGTTTAATAGTTCTAAAATAAAAGACATCAAAACAGAAACACTCACATATAGCGTTTCGTTAGAAAAACATTATAACCAAATTGAAAGGTCACGTAGTGTTAACGAAAACATAATTCCTGAATATACTAACGGCACATATGTTATAGAATATTCAACGGCAGTTAACTCACCCGTTAATAATATTGACAAGTCTAATCCTAGAGGGGTTATAAATCACTTAAAAACAACGCTTTCTATTGACGTTGTTGATGATAAACAAAATACCGACCCTAGTGATGACAAAACTTATAAAGACAAAGTTATTAGCGAATCATGGTTCTATGCAAGCGAATGGTCTTATGCACCTATCTATTCAATAACAACACTCAAAAACACCTACGTTGCCGATAATGAAACACAAATTGAACTTGCCCACAGAATATATCAATACACAACAACTTATAGCAAAAATAGTTACGTTATGACCAAAAAATATTATGATGATAAGGGCGAAGACATAACTGGCGAGATAGATATTAATGCATTAGATAAAACAAAGTTTGTTTCTATTAAAGGGGACGGAAAGTCATACGAATATGAATTTAGACAGGTTTTAGATAACACGCAACTCCTTTTTTCAACTAGAAACTTAGATATTCCAAAAGGTAATGCTACAGTTTTACCTATAGTGAATTATATGTATTCTAACATTAACAAGTTGCAACTACAAAACACATTGCACTCAACTTATAACGTGGAATCGGCATTTAGTTATTCTTGCCCTACATTTAATAAAACTTATAGCCCAAGCGAACTTTCTATACCTATTAGAAACATTAAAATTACACTTAGTAACACCGATTATTTAGGTATGCCAAAGTATGTGTCAGTTCAAAACGGCACTGCTGATGAAGGAAAGATTATAGACAATGGCTTAATCATTGAATATGCAGAAGCCCTTACAACCGTAACATATAGTTGCTTAGGTGCATTAGTGTATAGACTTAATAGCGTAAACATAACATATAAATAATAAAATTAAATTTATAAAAAAACAGGTAGCGATTTAATCGCTACCTGTTTTTTATGTCAATAAATTTATTGCTAATTTTTATCCCAAGATTGTTTTATATGTCGTTGTGCCAAAGATATTATCAAGGTCAAATGAACCAATATTACGAACATTAAATTCAACTTGTCTGCCAAAATCAAAAGCGTTTTCGCCAATTGCTGAAAAACAAGATAGGTCAATGGTTAAATTAATTTGGCTATCAATTTTATTCATTGCCGTGCAACCACTGAACACGTTCTTTTTAAGTTCAACGCCTGTTCCTTCAAAGTTAACTTCTGCAAGTTTTGTGCAATCGCTAAAAGCGTTATCGTAAATAGTTTTAATTGAACTTGGCAAGGTAATTGATTTAAGTTCTGAACAACCACTAAATGCTTCTTTGCCTATTTCTTTAAGGTTTGCACCTGTGAGCGATATACTTTGTAAAAATCCTGCGCCCTTAAATGCTTCATAGCCGATTGCATAGCCTTCTTTTATTCCACTAATAGAATAATCAACGTTTGCAGTTGCGTTAACGATTACACTCTTTAATGAATAAGGCACATAAACATCTCCATAGCCATTGTTCATTTTTCTGCCTTTTTCATATTCATCACTTCCAAAGAAATGTGAAAATGTTCTTTCTTTATCAATAGATTTACCTTCTAAAATATCCGTTTGGTCAAATTTTGCATCAGTTTTTGCATTTTTGCCAACAAATGGAATTTCTAAGGTTTCTAGGCTTTTCATATTCTTAAAAGCACCTTGTTCGATTTCAACAACCTTATCAGAAACGATTAAAGTTTTAATAGTGTCGTCACCATCAAAAGCGCCTGTTGAAATTTTTGCAGATGTTATGCCCCTTTCAGTTAAGATAGCACCAATATCAAGAGTGCCGTTATCTAAAATTCCATCTTTATAAACATAATCTCTTATTATAAAATTACCTTTTGTGTCCTTGCTGATTATAAGTCCGGTTTTATTGTTTGAGCCAGAACCATCTAAATCACAAGCAGTAAGAGAAAATGCACACACCATAGTTAAAACAATTGCGAGCAATATATTAAAAAGTTTTTTCATAAAATCTCCCTAAAATCCCTAAGTTTAATCTTATACTTTATAAGTTTAACATTTTATGACCTTTTTGTCAATGAATAACATTTATTTAGTTGACATAAAATGTAATTTTTTTGACTAATAAATAAAAAAATCTACCTGAAAAATGTTTTTCAAATAGATTTTTATTATTCTTATACTAAATTATAACCTTTCCTTCAAAGAAACTTTGAAAAAACCCATTGGTATCTGCTCCTATTTTTTCAAACGCACCCACCAAATTATCAGGCTTTGCAATTTTATACTTATAGTTGCTATAATACCTTTTTAACCCACTAAAAAATCTCTCATCACCTATTGTCGTTCTTAAGTTATCATACATTATACAAGGCTTAATATAGACTATATTAACATATTCGTATTCGGTTAAAAAGTCCTTTAGCCCCCTTATCATAACGGTGTTTACCTTATTATAAAGTTTATCTGAAACAGAGCAAAACACTCTATAGGTTTGCTCGCTTGCCTTAATTAAACTTTGCCGAGTATATCCATACTCACTATAATTTTCGTAAAACAAAACCACCGAATATTCAGCAAGCCCTTCGTCTAAAAATGCGTGCTCTATCTCGTTGTTGCCAACTGCCGACTGCCAATATTGATGAGCCGTTTCGTGCACGATAACTTCGCCATAAGAAAGCCCTGAAAGTTCATCACTTATCATAACCAGTCCTGAAAACTCCATTCCCCCTTGCACAAACTCTGTTTGCACAACCGAATAGTTTTTATAAGGAAAAGCACCAAACATACGCTTAAATAGTTTTACCGATTTTACTGCATAATCAAGTGACTGAGTTGGATTTTCATCTTGATAATAATAGTAATCTATTTGTACGCCTGTCGTTTTATCGGTTAAAACACTAAAATTTTTACTTAGAACAAAAGCAAAAGAGCGAGCGCTATCTAC
>JAZOMM010000176.1:0-2830 GCA_045653965.1 Christensenellaceae bacterium
TAAATAAAATTAAAAAGAGTTGAAAAATGAGAAAAATTGATTATCAATTGCAGTCTAAACAAGTGATAGACATAGAAATTGTGGAAATGTTAACTAAGCTTCACGAGTTTAAGGGCGAGCAAAATATGTTTTTGAACATAAAAGCAGATACGCTTACTTCCCTTTTAGAAATTGCTAAAATTCAAAGTGCAGAGGCGTCTAACAAAATTGAAGGCATTTATACAAGTAATGAAAGATTGAAGCAATTAGTATTGGATAAAACGATGCCGAAAACAAGGGGAGAAGAAGAAATTGCTGGTTATAGAGACGTATTAAAAACAATACACGAAAATTACGAGTATATACCACTAAAAACTTCTTATATTTTGCAATTGCATAGGGACTTATATAAATATGGAAGCAAGAATTTTGCAGGCAAGTTTAAAACAATGGACAACGTTATAACCGAAGAAACAGCAAGTGGCGAAAAACGGGTTAGGTTTGTTCCATTAGAAAGTTGGGAAACCCCTTCTGCAATAGAAGAGATGTGCTTAAAGTATATGGAAGCTATAGAACTATACGAAACAGATGCATTGCTTACGATACCAATGGCTATACTTGATTTCACTTGTATTCATCCTTTTAATGATGGAAACGGAAGAATGAGCAGACTTTTAACGTTGTTGTTGCTTTATAGGGCAGGCTATCACGTTGGCAAGTATATAAGTATCGAAAAAAAGATAGAACAAACCAAAGAGCAGTATTATAACGCATTGCAAGAAAGTTCAAAAGGTTGGCTTGAAGGCATAAACGATTATAAACCATTTGTTAAGTATATGCTTTCTATTTTGATTGCATGTTATAGAGAATTTAACGAAAGAGTTAACATTTGGAATAACAAACCACTTTCAAAATCAGAGCAAATAGCAGAAATTATAAAAAACACACTTGGCGCAATAACAAAAACAGAGATTAAAGAGCAGTGCTCTGGTATAGCAGAAATAACAGTTCAAAGGGCGCTTGCAGATTTAGTTGAAAAAGGCGATATAATAAAAATTGGTGGTGGAAGGTACACCAAATACGTTTGGAATAGCGATAGGAAATAAAGGAGAACACAAATGATTACGGGCGAATTAAAAAATAAGATAGACGGTCTTTGGGATATATTTGCAGCAGGTGGACTTGTAAACCCACTTGACGTTGTTGAGCAAATTACATACCTTATGTTTATACGGGATTTAGACGATGCTGATAATAAACGTAGTAAAGAAGCACTTATGCTTGGTATCCCACACAATAGCATATTTAAGGAACAAGTTATTTTAAACGACAGACCTGTAAACGGCCAACTTTTGAAATGGTCGGTTTTCCACGATAAACCTGCTGGGCAAATGTATTCAATTATGCAAGATTATGTTTTCCCTTTCATTAAAAATTTGCATGATGATAAAGATAGTGCTTATAGTAAATATATGAATGATGCTATTTTTAAGATTCCAACCCCACTTCTTTTATCAAAGATAGTGGAAACGCTTGATAATATTTATGACCTAATGGCAAAACAACAAGAATCTGATACCAAGGGCGACGTTTATGAATATTTGCTTTCAAAAATAGCACAGTCTGGCTTAAATGGTCAGTTTAGAACGCCACGCCACATAATTAAAATGATAGTGGATATGATGAAGCCAAGCCCAACAGATATTATTTGCGACCCAGCGTGTGGAACGAGTGGCTTTTTGGTTACGGCAGGCGAATACTTAAAAGAAAATTGCCATGGTGAAATCTTCTTTGATAAAAAGAATAAAGACCACTATATGAATAAAATGTTCTTTGGCTATGATATGGATAGAACAATGCTTAGAATCGGTGCAATGAATATGATGACACACGGCATTGATAACCCTTTCATTGAATATAGGGACAGCCTTTCTGACCAAAACCCTGATAAAGAAAAATATTCGCTAATACTTGCCAACCCACCTTTTAAAGGTAGTTTAGATAAAGATACAGTTTCAACTGATTTATTAAAGGTTTGCAAAACTAAAAAGACCGAACTGCTTTTCCTTGCACTCTTTTTAAGGATGTTAAGACAAGGTGGAAGATGCGCTTGTATCGTACCGGATGGCGTGCTTTTCGGCTCTTCTAACGCACATAAAGCGATTAGACAAGAAATTATTGAAAATAATAAACTTGATGCAGTTATTTCTATGCCAAGTGGTGTGTTTAAGCCTTATGCAGGTGTTTCAACAGCTGTTTTGGTGTTTACTAAAACAGGGCACGGTGGCACGGATAAAGTTTGGTTTTACGATATGACGGCGGACGGCTTTTCGTTGGACGATAAGAGAACGGAAATAAAGGAAAACGATATACCTGATATTGTAGAGCGTTTCCATAATTTAGAAAGGGAAGTGACAAGAGAAAGAACGGAAAAATCTTTCTTTGTGAATAAAAAAGAGATTGTGGATAATGGTTATGACCTTTCTATCAATAAATATAAAAAGACCGAATATAAACCGATAGAATATCCATCAACAGAAGAACTTTTAAAAGATTTAAACGAATTAGAAATAGAAATCACGAAAGGACTTGCCGAATTAGGAGAAATGTTATAAAGTATGTATAAAATTATTGCCACTATTTCAGTTTTAATACGACAGTTTGTTTTGCCAAACCCTTTCAAAAGTTTTGGGTTTATAGGCAGTATAGTTGCAAATTTGATTGCCGAACCAATAGTTCACATTTTGGCTTTTGGTTTAGTGGGGATTTTTTATGTTAGGGGGTCAGCCCCAGCATTAGGTAGTTTTTTATATTTAGTTTTTTATGCAGTGATAACGGGCACTTTATATAT
>JAZOMM010000177.1:0-13917 GCA_045653965.1 Christensenellaceae bacterium
CGTTAAATACTTCCACTTGGTTATATGCGTTTTGACCTGTGGTTGCATCGAGTGCAATGAGTTTATAATAGTTTGCATCTGGATATTCTCTTTTTACAACCCTATCCATTTTCTTTAACTCTTCCATAAGGTTTGACTTAACATGAAGCCTTCCTGCCGTGTCTATAATCAACACATCGGTGTTTTTTGCTTTTACTGAACTAATCGCATCGAAAACAACGGCTGAGGCATCAGAGCCTTCATCGTGCTTAACTATTCTTACCTTTGCCCTATCAGCCCAAACTGAAAGTTGGTCTGATGCGGCTGCCCTAAAGGTGTCCCCAGCAGCGATTGTAACGCTCTTTTTTTCTTTTACGAATTTGTTTGCAAGTTTTCCTATCGTTGTTGTTTTGCCAACGCCGTTTACCCCAACCACCATAATTATTGCAGGTGATTTGAACTCAATTTTTTCGGCATAGTCAAGACTATCGAAAAGTTCTTTCTTTAATAGGTCTATAACATATTCTTTATCCTTGCATTTTTCTTTTATAGCAACATCTCTAATTTCATCAACAATTTCCATTGTGGTTTTAACCGAAACATCTGCTGAAATTAAAATGTCTTCAAGTTCGGTATAAAACTCTTCTCCAAGTTTGTTTTTTGCAAATAAATCGTTCAATTTTTTTGCTATGCCATCACGAGTTTTTGTTAAAACTGATTTTAACTTGCTAAATAATCCCATATTTGTTTTCCTTTTTTATATTAATTGATTGTAAAAAAGGGGTTAGCAATTAAGTTAAACCCCTTTTGTGCATTATGAAAGTGTTTGGTCGCCTGTGATATCAGCAACGTCTGAAAGTTTAACTGAAACCATTTTAGAAACGCCTTTTTCTTGCATGGTTACGCCAAAGAGTGCATCTGCAAGTTCCATAGTTGGCTTTCTGTGAGTGATAACGATAAATTGAGTGTCATCGCTAAACTTCTTTAAGTATCTTGCAAATCTATCTACATTGGCTTCGTCAAGCGCTGCTTCGATTTCGTCGAGTACGCAGAAAGGCATTGGGCGAAGTTTTAAGATAGAGAATAGTATGGCTATTGCAGTAAGTGCCTTTTCACCACCTGATAAAAGAGAAAGTTTTTGTAGTTTCTTTCCCGGTGGCTCGGCAACGATTTCAACGCCTGCTTCAAGCCTATCTTCAACGCCTGTATAGTCCATTTGAAGCATTGCCCTACCACCACCAAAGAGTTCTTTAAATATTCTTTGGAAGTTTTCGTTGATTGTTGTAAAGCCTTGGTCAAACTGAGTTAGCATTTCTGCCTTAATCTTGTCGATTGCTTGCTTTAAGTCTGCCTCTGCTTTTTCTAAGTCTTCTTTTTGAGTGAGCATTTCAGCATATCTTTCTTTCAAAACCTTGCAATCTTCTATAGCCGTTGCATTGATTGCACCGAGTGATGAACGTTTTTTGCGAAGCCTATTTATTTCGCTTTCGCCAACGCTTGCATCATACCCTTCTTCACGAACTTTAACTGCCGTTTCATAAGTTTCTTGATAGTCTTCCCAAATGCTTTGTTGCATATACTCAAGGTCTGAGTCTATCTTTGTAAGTGCAATTTCTTCATTATGCTTTTTCTCTACAAGTTCGGTAATTTGGTTTTGAAGAACTTGCTTTTTCTCATCATTTTTATTGAGTTTTTCTCTTAGATTACTCTTATCCGTTTCGATATTTTTAATCTTATCACGGATACTTTCAATATAATCTTGTTCTTCTTTGCTGAGTGCCACTTTTTCTTGGTCAAGCCTTAATTGTTCGATTATACTTTCAGCACCTTCGTTGCTATTTTTAAGGTCAAGGTTTGCCTTTTCGCATTCTTCTATAACAGAAGTAAGTCTTTGATTTTCTGCCTTTAGCCCACCGATTTTTGCCTTAAGTTCGGTTATTTCAACTTGCGCTGCAGTGCTTTCAGCCACGATGCTTTCCCTTTGTTTTTTAAGTTCATCGTATTCTTGCTCGTGCTTAGTTGCCGTTTGGCGTGCTGAAAGTTTATCTTGCTCAAGTTTCTTTCCACCACTTGCAACACTTAAATATCTTTGGTCAATTTCTGTAATTCTTGACTTAACTTCTTCTATCAACTCATTTGCGCTTTCTATTTCTTGACCGATATCGCTAAGTGAACGCTCTGCTGATGCTTGTTTTTCCCTTTCAAGCAAAATTTGTTCTCTCTTGCCGTTATATAGGTCATTGAGCATAGAAAGTTCATCAAGCGCTTTATCTCTACGCTTTTCTTTTTCTGCCTTGGCTTCTTTAATAGCGTTCATTTCAGCACGCTTTTTGTCAAGTTCTAAAGAAATGTCTTCAAGTTTTCTATCGTTTGAAAGTAATCCCACGGCATCTGGCCTTCTTGAACCACCCGTCATAGCACCTTGTGGGGTGAACACATCGCCATCAAGCGTTACTATCTTAAAGTCAAAACGATATTTTTTTGCAATTTTGGTTGCATTGTCAAGCGTGTCAACAACAAGCGTGTTGCCAAGTAAGTTTGAAATTACGTTTTCAAATTGTGGCTTGTATGAAACAATTTTGTTTGCTATACCCAAAGCGCCTTCTTCATTTAAGGCGTTTGTAACTTGAACGCTTTGCTCTCTTGGTTTGACACTCGTAATAGGTAAGCATGTAATTCTACCTATCCTATTTTGCTTTGCATATTCAAGCAAATATTTAGCATCATCTGGCGTTTCTGTAACAACGTTTTGTGCTGCTGCTGCAAGTGCTGTTTCAAGAGCAATATCGTATTTTTTATCGCTCTTGATTATCTCTGCAACAACGCCCTTTATCTTTGATTTAAGTGCATCGTTAGTCTTTGCTTTATTTAGAATAGTTTTTACGGCTGGAGCATATCCATCGTAATTATCTTTTAACGCTTTATAGAAGTTATCCTTTGCAATAAGGGTTGTGATAACCGAATTTAAGGTATAAATCGAGTTTTCATCCTTTGCAACTTGTTCGTTACAAGCCCTAACTTCATCTTCTTTTGCTTCAATTTGATTTTTAAGGTCAAAAACTGCCCTATCTAAATCATCGATGCTCTTATCGGCACGCTCTTTTTCGTTGAATAGATTTTCCCTTTTAACCGAAAGACTATCTAATTTTTCAGTTAATTCGTTTTGCTTGTCAACCAAGTTTTTCTTTTCATAACTGATTGTGCCTGCATTAAGTTTAATATCCGAAAGATTTTCGATAGATTCTATCATCTTTTTTCTGTTTGCTTCAGCAAGTTGCTCGCCAAGTGAGATTTTTTCAGAAACGGATAGTAATTTTTTACCTAAACTTTCAGCCTTTTGAGTGAGTTTATCAAGTTGGTCTTGTAAACCATTTAATTCTTCGCTATTTGCTGAAAAGTTTTGCTTGCACTCTTTTATCATGGCAATATTGCTTTCAATTTCAGCATTTGCCCTTTCGATTTGGCTTTTTAGGAAAGAAATCTTTTGTGCAAACATTTGCCTTTCGCCCGAAGAGTGCTCCATGTTAACTCTTTTTTCTAAAAGTTCATCGTTTAACCTTCTTAAATTATCATCGGCATCGCTTATGTCTAAGAATATCTTGTCATATTGCTTTTGGGCATCTGTTAATTCTGCAGTTCTAAGCGTAGTTTGCTCATCAATACCCTTTATTCTAACGTTGATTTTATTTTTTGCTTCTGCAACGCCGTCAACCTTTGCTATATATGTATTGAGTTCGTGGAACTTCAACTGACTTGATAGTTCGTTAAACTCTTTTGCCTTTTCGGCTTGTCTTTCAAGTGGTGCAAGTTGGTTTTCGATTTCGGATAAAATATCGTTATATCTAACAATATTTTCGTGCGTTCTATCAAGTTTTCTTTCAGATTCGTTTTTACGAGTCTTAAATTTAGCAATACCTGTCGCTTCTTCAAAAATAAGACGCCTATCTTCTGGCTTTGCAGACATAATTTCTTCAACTTTGCCTTGACCGATAATGGTATAGCCTTCTTTACCTATACCACACTCGTGCAATAATTCAACAATGTCTTTAAGTCTTGCAGGTTGCTTGTTTATATAGTATTCACTTTCACCACTCCTAAAGAGTTTACGAGTGATTATAACTTCGTTATAGTCAATACTAAACATTTTGTTAGAGTTATCAAAGTATAGTGATACTTCGCAATAAGAAAGCGACTTTCTGCCTTGCGTTCCACTAAAGATAACGTCTGACATGCTTGAACCACGAAGGCTCTTAGCAGACTGCTCGCCAAGTACCCAACGTATTGCATCGGCAACGTTACTCTTGCCACAACCGTTAGGGCCAACGATACCCGTTATTCCCCCACCGAATTTAATTTCGGCTTTGTCTGCAAACGATTTAAATCCGTAAATTTCCACCTTTTCGAAATTCACTTTGTTTTACCACCTTGTTTTTTTAGTTTGTTTAATGCTAGTTCTGCCGATATTGCTTCTGCCATCTTTTTTGAACTTGCACTTGCTTCTGCTATTCTTGTGCCGTTTAAGGTGCTTGCCACCCTAAATTCTGGCATATGTTCTGGCCCTTTTTTCCATAAAAGTTCATAGGAAATTGAGCCTAATTTATTCTTTTGCACATATTCTTGAAACTTGTTTTTAGCATCGGCTTTAGCATTTTGGCTGTCTTTTTTTCTTTTTTCGCTTAATACTTCAAAGTCTGCAATTATTGTGTTTTTTATAAACTTTTTTGCTTTTTCAAGTCCACCATCGAGATAAATGCCAGCAACAACTGCTTCATATATGCTTGAAAATAGTTTGTCCGTTGTCCTTTTTGCCCTTTCTTGACCTTTTCCAAGAAGAACAAAATCAATGAGTTTTAATTTTTCAACTGCCTTTAAGAGTGGTTCTTTACTAACCACTTCTGCACGCTTTTTGGTGAGTTTTCCTTCATCGCCAAACGCATTTTTATACAAATGCTCGGTGACCACAAACTGAATAATTGCGTCCCCAAAAAACTCTAACAGTTCGTTGTCTTCCCCACCATTTTCATAGGCATAAGACGAGTGTGTAAAACACCTTCTTAAAAGCATTTTATCATTGAACTTATAACCTATTCTATTTTCGCACTCATCGATATCAAAAATGTGCATTAGTTTATTCCTAACCCTTCATTAAGTTGTAATTTCTCTGTAATTTTATTTGAAATGTCAAATGTTGCATAGTGGGCTGCTTGTAAAACTGCCGCCTTAAACGCTTTGCGTTTTGATGAGCCGTGTGCTTTGATAACTGCTTTGTTTACGCCTAAGAAAAGCGCACCACCATGGTTGTTATAGTCAAGTTTTTTCTTTAAGTCCTTAAACATATCTTTGAGTAAAAGTCCACCAAGTTTATGCTTAAGAGAACTGTTAATTCCATTTTTAAGTATCTTTAAAAGCATACTAACCGTGCCTTCTATTGCCTTTAATGCAATGTTTCCACTAAAGCCATCGCTTACAACAACATCATATTCGCCCGTTAAAATGTCCCTGCCTTCGATGTTGCCAACAAAGTTAATGCCTTTGAGTTGTTTTAATAGTGGCAATGTTTCGTGAATAAGCATATTGCCCTTTTCATCTTCTGTGCCGTTTGATAAGAGTGCAACTTTTGGCTCTTTAACCCCTAGCGCTTCTGCATAGGCAGCACCCATAATTGCAAATTGAATTAAATTTATGCTCTTGCAATCTGCGTTTGCGCCAGAATCTAATAGTATTACGTTTTTGCCATCGATAAGCGTTGGCAATATTGGGCTTGTTGCTGGGCGATTTACACCTTTAATTCTACCGAGTTTTAGCGTTGCACCAACTAATACTGCACCCGTTGAGCCTGCCGATACAAACGCACCTGCATTTTCATCTTCTTTTAAGTGCTTAAACGCCACGCAAATTGAACTGTTTGGCTTTCTTCTAACAGCAACCGTTGGCTCTTCTTCACAAGTGATTACATCTGGGGCATCGATTATTGAAACCCTTTCTTTGTCGTATGTATATTTTGTTAAAAGATTAGATATTACATCTTCCTTTCCAACAAAAACTGCTCTAAATCCTTCTTTTTCTGCTAGTGCATCGATAGTGCCTGCAATAACTTCTTCTGGTGCGTTATCTCCACCAAATGCATCAATTAAAATATCCATAACTAATTTCCTTTGTTAGTTTTCAAGTGTGCCAACCGTTCTTGGGAATGGAAGTACGTCTCTTATATTTGAAATGCCTGTTAAATACATTACCATTCTTTCAAAGCCTAAACCAAATCCAGAGTGGATTACACCACCATATCTACGAAGGTCAAGGTATGACTTGTAGTCTTCAGCATTAAGTGAACATTCTTCCATACGCTTTGTTAAAATGTCCATTCTTTCTTCTCTTTGACTGCCACCGATAAGTTCACCAATTCCTGGAACTAAAAGGTCGCTTGCAGCAACCGTTTTGCCATCATCGTTAAGTCTCATATAAAATGCTTTGATTTCTTTTGGATAGTTTGTTAAGAACACTGGTTTTTTGAAAACTTGTTCTGTGATATATCTTTCGTGTTCGCTTTGAAGGTCACAACCCCAGTACACTGGTGCATCGAACTTGTCTTTAACCTTTTCTAATATTTCGATTGCTTCTGTGTATGTTAAACGCTTGAATTCGTTGTTTCTAACATTGTTAAGTCTTTCTATTAAACCTGTATCGACAAAACTATTTAAGAACTGAATTTCATCTGCACAAGAAGTCATAACATAGTCGATTATATATTTAACCATGTCTTCAGCACAATCCATATCATCAGATAGGTCTGCAAATGCAAGTTCTGGCTCTATCATCCAAAATTCTGCTGCGTGGCGAACTGTGTTAGAGTGTTCTGCCCTAAATGTAGGTCCGAAAGTATAAACGTTTGAATATGCCATTGCAAAGTTTTCAACATCGAGTTGACCTGAAACAGTCATACTTGCTTTCTTGCCAAAGAAATCCCCAGTATAATCGCACTTTCCATCCACCATTGGGATATTGTCAAGGTCAAGTGTTGTTACTTGGAACATTGCACCTGCACCTTCGCAGTCACTGCCTGTGATGATTGGTGTATGAACATATACAAAGCCCCTTTGATTAAAGAAGTTGTGAATTGCAAACGCTGCTTCACTGCGAATTTTAAACACTGCCCTAAAGATGTTGGTTCTTGGGCGAAGATGTGGCATCGTTCTTAAAAACTCTAATGTATGGCGCTTCTTTTGAAGTGGATAATCTGGTGAAGATGTGCCTAGAACTTCAATGCTATCTGCATTGATTTCAAATGGTTGCTTATTTTCTGGCGTTAAGATTAGTTTACCTTTAACCATTAAGCAAGCACCAACGTTTTGCTTTGCTATTTCATCATAGTTTGAAACCTTTTCTCTATCAAAAACTACTTGGCAACTCTTAAAACAAGAGCCGTCGTTAAGTTCTATAAAACCAAATGCTTTACTGTCTCTAATAGTTCTTGCCCAGCCACAAACTGTGACTTCTTTTCCATCAAAATCTGCACTTTTAGTAAAAATACTTTTTAGTTGTGTTCTTTTCATAGCCGTTCCTTCTACTTTTATTTAAAATAATACTCATACATTATATCACTAATCGGCTTGTTTTTCAAGAATTTTAGCAAACATTTTATACTAACTTGTTAAATAAAACCAAAAAATTATTATTAAAATAATAAAATATTAAATTTTAGATGCGTTTTTATCAAAACGCCACTAAAAAAACAAAAGCCCAACCTTTCTCGGTTGGGCTTGTTTGATATATTTATTTTTCTTAACCTTTATTGCATTTCATCCTTTTGAGTTTGCCTTACTAGTAGTGGTGGGCGTTCATCTTTTAGCGCCATAATGTATGCACCATACTGCTCATCAGTTAGTTTTGCAATCTTGTCTTTAACCTTTCTACTCGTTTTCTTTTTTCTTGACATAAATTTCTCACCACCTTTATCTTATTATCGGCTTTAAGAAATTTTTTATACCAAAATTTTAATGTTTTTCTTTGGTGCGAGTTTTGATTTTTTTATAGGTTTTATCCTTGTTAAAATCTCTAACTTTATTATACTCTCCACCCAAAACTTCTATTGCAAACCTTAATTCTTCAAAGTCTGCATAAGTTATGTCTTCCCTTTCAATTTGTGTCATTAAAAATGGAAGTGCCCTTTGGTCGCCATACTTTGAAAGATAACCTGCATAAATAGGAATTTTTGATGGATTTTTAACAAATTGATTTATTAAAATATCAAATATTTTGTCTTCTTTTTCGCACATAGAAAGTATTTCGCTTAAGTATTCTTTAACACTTTCATCAGCATCGTTAAATTGAGATAATATTTGAACTTTTACATCGTTTGCCATGCTTTTTAAGTGCTCTGTTGCAAGTTCTTTTATTGGAGAAGAATAATCCCACAAAATAAACTCTAAAAACTTATCTAAACACTTTTTGCTACCCATATCGGCAAGCATATTCATAAGATAGAGTGTAAATTCTTCATCTTTGTCATCAAGTGCACCAACTAAAGCGAGTTCGTTTTCTTTGTTTTTTGTTATTGCTTCGCATAAAAAGTCAGACACGCTTACACCATCGTTTATGTGAGTTTTTAAGCACTTTAAAAGTTCTAAAATATCAAAATTTAAGTAGTATGTGTTTGGTGTAAAATTATCAAGTTCTTTTAACTTTTTGTCGCCAAATTCTTCGTATAGTTTTGGTATTTGATTTTCTATTTCTTCTGGCTTAACCTTGCCTATATTTTGATAAACAAAATCTGAAATATATTTGTCAAAAAGTTCATCAATGTCTATTATTTTTATCATCATCTCTCTCCTTTTTTGCTTTTTCTGCAATATTTATAAGTTTTTGTAGTTTTTCTTTATCCACATCAAAAACCGAAACAATAAACTTGCTTTCAGAAAAGTTTTCATAACCACTCTCGGCTAAAATTAACCCAGCAAGTTCTTCATTTGTTACTTCATCGCTGTTTACCTTGTTTCCTATATCAAAAAACAACCTGTCCGTTGCATTTACCATGTTGGTAAAATCATCTACTCCATAAAACAACATTCTAGATAAACATAGAGCATATGCCGAAATGTAAATTCTGCTTGCTTCGTGCTTTTCGCATAGCAATTTTTTTAATGAAAATTCTGAGTAATAACTGCCTGCTACAACTGCCATTTTTCCCTTAATTCCCGCTATGGTTAAAGCGTATGCCAAAAGCCTTTTTGCATCGGCAGAAACATCAGGATTTAACAGCACATTTAAGGCAAGTTCCTTAAACACTTTTTTATCGCAATATGATAAGATTATTGCACATTCCTTCATAAGCGAATCTTTGCCAAAAATAAGCCCCCAAGTTAGCATTTTTTTAGTCTCGTCCTTTTTGATTTGCACGCTTATATTTTGTGGATTTTTTGCAAGTTCATTTATCTTTTTCTTATATGCTGTTTGGCATTTTTTAGGAAGTTCTTTATAATAGGCAAATGGCAACATTTTGGCTTCTATATCACTGCCTAGATTAAGTTTTTTTGCTATGTTTATATAGTGCTCTACGACAAAATCTTTAGGGTTATGAAGGTATGCTTTTTTAAGTTCTTTTAGTCCTTTTTCATAGTCGCCTAAGTTGATTAGTGCCTGTGCATAGAAAAAACGCATTGTAAAATCATAAGGTCTATCTTTTATTATTCTTTCAAAGCACATTTTTGCTGTGAGATGGTCTTTTCTTTCAATGGCAGGGCTTACAATTTTATAGCAATCATCATCGTTATCATTATATAATGCTAAGGCTTTTTGATAATAAAACTCTGCATTTTCTCCGTCTTTTTTCATATCAAAAATGGTTGATAAATTGCAATAAGCATTTAGGTTATCACCCTTTCTTTTTAAGTGCTCTCTTGCCGTTTTTTCAGCATTTTCATAGTCGTCAAGCATCAAATATGCAACTGCCAAATCATCTAAAGTTTGCTCATCGTGGCAAGGATATGGCAATTTTTCTAGTTCAACTATGCTTTCTTTAAAATTGCCTGCCCTTATAAACCTTCTTGCATTAGTTTTTTCTAAAGAATAGTCTGCTTTATCATAAGGATAAACTATTCTATATGCGTATTTTTTTGCATCTTCCCCAGAGAAAAAATCGATGATTTCTGGGTCTATATCTTGTTTAGAAATAAAGCCGTCTACTGATATTTTTTTGTGAAAATAATAGCCCGATGCCCACAAGTTGTCTAGATAAAAATAGTTTATTGCAAGTTCTTCATAGCACATAGATGCTTTGTCTTTTGGGGCATAATATAGATATCTAAACCAATACAAATTAGACATTTCATACTGCTCCATAAGCGAATATACCCTTGCTATTTGCTCATAGAACTCGTAATTTTTGCACACTTTTTCGCCGTCAAAAAGAAAGGTTAATGCACCTAGATAATCTTTGTTTTCTATGCGCATTGTTGCAAGGCGAATATATCTATTTATATCTTTTTCAAATGGTATAATTTTTGTGTTCATTATTTTCTCTTGTAAGCACTTTTTCGTTAGTTAAAAAATTTCTCTACATCAATACTGTCAAACTCATATACTTTATCGCAAAACACACAACTAACCATAATTTTGCCCTCTTTTTCTATGATATCTAAAAGTTCTTCCTTTCCAAGTGAGATAAGCACCTTTTCTATTTGCGCTCTTGAACAAAGGCACTTATATTCTGGGTGGTATTCGTTATATTTATCGGTAAAAAATAGTTCTTTTACAATCCACTCTGCTCCGTGATTTTCAATTAATGATGAAACGTTTGCGCAATCTCTAACAATTTGTTCTGCCAAAAATAGTGCATCATCACTTGCACCCGGCAAGGCTTGTACTATCACACCACCTGCACCCACGCATTTTCCATCAGTGCCTATTCTTACCCCAAGTGCCATTGCTGTTGGCATTTGTTCACTAAAGGCATAATATGCAGTAAAATCTTCTGCAATTTCGCCACTAACAAGTTCACTACTTCCCGTATATGGTTCTTTTAGTCCCATACTTCTAACAACAGTTAATCTTCCGTTTTTACCAACGCACGCACCTACATTGAGTTTGCCATCACTTCTAAGTGGAAGTTCGATTTGTGGGTTATCAATAAAGCCACGCATCTCTAGGTCGCCATTTCCACAAACTGTGATTTTGCCACCCTTACCATCACCCTTTATAGTAACAGAGAGTTTATCTTTTTGGTTCTTTAAGTTGCTTGACATAAATGTGCAAACAGTAAGTGCCCTGCCAAGTGCTGCTGCACATACAGGCGATAAAGAGTGAATTTTTATGGCTTCGTTTACCATATCGGTTGTGTCTAATACCGACAAGGTAATTTGATTATCGAATACTATTGTTTTAAGTAATTTGTTCAACGCTGTTCCCTCTACTAAAGTAATATTTTTTCTTTAAGTTATCAAAGACGCCTATTTTATAAATAAGCGTCTTTATAAAAATTAATTATTATCTTTGTTTCTCTTAGCAAGTTCTCTCTTTGCTTTTTCTATTCTCTTTTCTCTTTCTAACCTTAACTTTTCGTTTTGCTTATCTTGTTCGGTAAACTCGTGCTTATCTTTCTTTGTATGTTCTTCAACATATCTTTCATGGTCATCATAAAGTGCTTGTTTACTTTCTTCAAGTTTATGGATATCGCTTCTATTAAACGATGTTGGAAGTTCTGCAATTGTTAGTTCATCATCGGTGATAGGCTTAATAGGTCTGCTATTTTGTGCAGTTTGCTCAGCCATGGCAAGTTGTTCTTTGTATTTTCTAAGAGCACCAGACTCGCTTTCTTTAACTTTTTGATAAATACCTTTATTCTTTTTAGCACCTTTAACCTTGTCGTTGATAAACTTATCGTATGACCATTGACAAAAGTCAACCCAAATCAATAAGAAAAGTGAAAATCCAAATATTATGAGTAGCACTATGCCTATAAACATAAACAATCCATCAAGTAGCAATAGTAAAAATGGAATTAGGCCTAGTGCAATAAATAATGCGTTATTTGGAAGCAATGCAAATGTAAAAACAAATGAGTTTTTGAAAAGTTGTTTATAACTTAAATCATAAGTTACCGACATAACAATCATATGCAAAGTCATAACTGTAAAAGTTATTAAAATGAAATATAAAATCACATTAGCGACTTTATATAGCCACACATAATCAGTGCTTATTACAATCATTCTGTCACATAATGATATTGCAACCATTGATAGATAAAACACAAGAGAGAACACAAGCATAATAATTGCCATTTGCTTAAAGTTCTTCTTTATACCATACCAAAAATCGTTTGCAACGAATATACCTTCGGTCCAAACCATATTTCTTATAACGTATGTTGCGCCTGCAAGACCAACGCCTGCAATACATAATGCTAAAGGTGTAAAGATATACGCCGTCATATTTACTAAGAAAATGATACTTTCTTTTGCGCCATCCATACTTGGAAGTGCACCATATCCCACACCAAAACTTTGTGAAAATGGATAAGTAACGCCATAATTTATGATTGACATATGTCTAAATAATAGTAGTGCAAAAGTCGGTATGAAAAATAAAATAATTAACAAGTTTATAGTAAATAATTTACCAAACCTGCCCTTAAAAATATCCCAAAAAAGTTCCCACCTGTTTGATGGAAGCGATGCCCTTGCATACCCTTCAGACTTTTCTGACCCCATTACGAGCCTGTCAATTAATCCTCTTTTTTTCTTTGCCATTATTCTCTCCGTATATGAATTATAACTCTTATGCTTTGTTATAGCAATATGTTAAGGCTAAACCTTCTTTTATTTCTAGATTTTGCAAAATTTTGCTCTTAACTTGGTTAGCAAAACAAATTTTACAAATGCCTACTATAAAATATACACTAAAATTAAATATTTTACAAATAAAATTAGGTATAATGCGAAAAAAAACTTTACTTTTTTACTTTGTTTTGATAAACTATGCATATATTATGTTTATAGGAGACTTACTATGAAAAAATACAACGTAGCAGTTGTCGGCGCAACAGGCATGGTCGGCAGAAAATTTTTACAAGTTTTATCAGAAAGAAACTTACCGGTTGAAAATTATTACTTATTCGCATCAGCAAGGTCTGCTGGTTCAACTATTGATTTTATGGGCAAGCCACACACAGTTATTGAGCTTGCTGAAAAGAATATTGTTGATAAAAAAATTGATATCGCTCTTTTCTCAGCAGGTGGTGACATAAGCAAAGAATATGCACCTATTTTTGCTAAACACGGCATTTTGGTTATCGATAACTCTAATGCTTGGCGTAGAGATAAAGACGTTCCTCTTGTTGTTCCAGAATGTAATGCCGAAGATATCGCTTGGCACAAGAATATAATCGCAAACCCAAACTGCTCAACAATTCAAGCAATGGTTGTTTTAAAACCACTTCACAAAGCATTTAAGATTAAGAGAGTTATTTATTCTACATATCAAGCAGTTTCTGGTGCTGGCGTTAAAGGTTTTAACGACCTTAAAAATGGTGCTAATGGCGAAGCCCCACAAAAATTCCCACACCCTATCTTTGCAAACTGCTTGCCACATATCGACGTGTTCCTAGAAAACGGATACACTAAAGAAGAAGACAAGATGATTTTCGAAACAAAGAAAATCTTAAACGACCAATCTATTAAAGTTACAGCAACTTGCGTTAGAGTTCCTGTTTTCTATGGTCATAGCGAATCTATTAACCTTGAATTTGAAAAGCCATGTACTGTTGAAGAAGTTAAGAAGGTATTAAGTGAAGCACAAGGCGTTGTTCTTCAAGATGACGGTGCAAACAACCTTTACCCAATGCCACTTACGGCTGAAGATAAAGACGAGGTTTTTGTTGGTAGAATTAGAAAAGACGAAACTGTTGAAAGTGGTATCATCTTATGGTGCGTTGGTGACAACATT
>JAZOMM010000178.1:0-3420 GCA_045653965.1 Christensenellaceae bacterium
TTAATCAGACAAGGTAGAAAGAACATTACTTACAAGTCAAAGTCACCAGCGCTCGACGAATGTCCACAAAAGCGTGGTGTTTGTTTGTCAGTAACAACAACAACTCCAAAGAAGCCTAACTCAGCGCTTCGTAAGATTGCTGGGGTTCGTTTGACTAATAAGGCTGAAGGTATTGTTTATATCCCAGGTGAAGGCCACAACCTTCAAGAACACAGTTCAGTTCTTATCCGTGGTGGAAGGGTTAAAGACTTACCAGGTGTAAGATACCACATTATCCGTGGCGCTCTTGACACAGCAGGCGTTGCAAAGCGTCGTCAAGCAAGGTCAAAATACGGCGCAAAGAGACCTAAATAAGTAAAATAAAACAAATAACGAAAAAACTTATTTAAAATTTGACACCTACTTATAATCGGAATTCGGAAAATTAGCCCGATTTGGTAGGCAGTATGTCGAAAGACAGAAGGTTCGCTACCTTAAATTTGATAAGGCAAGCGATAGCTGTACTAAACTAAGGGTTTACCCTTAAAGGCACTTTAATTAGTGCAAAAAATTTAAAGGAGGATTTAATTATGCCAAGAAGAGGCAATATTGCAAAAAGAGATGTTTTGCCAGATCCAATGTATAATGATAAGGTTGTAACAAAACTTATCAACCAAGTTATGCTTGATGGTAAAAAAGGCATTGCACAAGGCATTGTTTATGAAGCGTTTGCAGTGGCTGCTGAAAAAGTAGGCCAAGATGCAAGGGAAATGTTCGCTCAAGCGCTTAATAACATTATGCCTTTAGTAGAAGTAAAAGCAAGGAGAGTTGGTGGTGCTAACTATCAAGTTCCAATCGAAATCCGTGCTGAAAGAAGACAAACACTTGCAATCAGATGGTTGGTTGCAGCAGCAAGAAAGAGAGGCGAAAGAGAAATGGCTTCTAGACTTGCAGCAGAACTCGTAGACGCTTTCAACAACACAGGTAGTGCTGTTAAGAAGAAAGAAGATACACATAGAATGGCTGAAGCAAACAAGGCTTTTGCACATTATAGATTCTAATTTTGGAGAACGAATATGGCAAGAGATTTTGATTTAGGTGTGACAAGAAATATAGGTATTATGGCGCACATCGATGCTGGTAAAACAACAACTACTGAAAGAATTTTGTTTTACACAGGTAAGACACACAAGCTCGGCGAAACCCACGAAGGTGGCGCTACTATGGACTGGATGGTTCAAGAACAAGAGCGTGGTATTACAATCACAAGTGCTGCTACAACATGCTATTGGAAAAATCACCGTATAAATATTATTGATACCCCTGGCCACGTTGACTTTACTGTAGAAGTTGAAAGGTCACTCCGTATTCTTGACGGCGCAGTTGCAACATTCTGTGCTAAGGGTGGCGTTGAACCTCAAAGTGAAACTGTTTGGAGACAAGCAGACAAGTATAAAGTTCCAAGAATCGCTTATGTAAATAAGATGGATATCAACGGCGCTAACTATGATAACGCTATCAAAATGATGAAAGAAAGACTTCATACAAATGCTCTTCCAATCATCCTTCCAATCGGTAAAGAAGATACATTCAAAGGTATCATCGACGTTATCACAAGAAAAGCATACATCTATCTTGATGACTTAGGAAGAGAAATCGATGTTCAAGATGTTCCTAGTGATATGGCAGATGCTGTTGAAGAAGCAAGAGCACAAGTTGTTGAAATTGCTGCTGAAACAGATGATGCATTGATGGAAAAATATTTTGAAGAAGGCGACCTTCCTGTTGAAGAAATCAAAAAGGGCTTGCGTGCTGCAACTCTCGCTATGAAAGTTACACCAGTTCTTTGTGGTTCTTCATATAGAAACAAGGGTGTTCAAAACCTTCTCGATGCTATCGTTGATTACTTACCAAGCCCACTTGATGTTGGTGCTGTAAGTGGTGTTAACGATAAGGGCGAAGAATTAAAGAGAGAACCAAAAGACGACGAAGCATTCAGTGGTCTTGCATTTAAGATTATGACAGACCCATTCGTTGGTAAACTTGCTTTCTTCCGTGCTTACTCTGGTGTACTTAAGACAGGTTCTTATGTGTATAACAGTGTTAAGGGCAAAAAGGAAAGGGTTGCACGTATTCTTAGAATGCACGCTAACCACAGAGAAGAAGTTGATGCAGTTTACTCAGGTGAAATTTGTGCGTTAGTAGGTTTAAAAGATACAACAACAGGTGATACTTTGTGTGATGAAAGCAAACCAATCATCTTAGAACAAATGGAATTCCCAGATCCAGTTATCCAAGTTGCTATCGAACCAAAAACAAAACAAGGTCAAGAAAAGATGGGCTTTGCTCTTGCAAAACTTGCAGAAGAAGACCCAACATTTAAGACATATACAGATGGCCAAACAGGTCAAACAATCATCGCTGGTATGGGCGAACTTCACCTTGAAATTATCGTAGATAGACTACTTAGAGTATTCAGAGTAGAAGCAAACGTTGATAAGCCACAAGTTTCTTATAAAGTAACAATAAGACAAGCCGTTGAAGCAGAAGGTTTATTCAAGCGTCAATCTGGTGGTCACGGTCAATATGGTCACTGTAAGATTCGCTTAGAACCACAAGAAGCAGGCAAGGGCTATGAATTCATCGATGAAACAGTTGGTGGTTCTATTCCTAAGGAATTTATCCAACCTATCAATAAGGGTATTATGGAAGCATCTAAGAACGGTATCTTAGCAGGCTACGAAGTAGTTGACTTCAAAGTTACTGTTTACGATGGTAGTTACCACGATGTTGACTCATCAGAAATGGCGTTCAAGATTGCTGGTTCTATGGCTCTTAAAGATGGCTTAGCAAAAGCAAAGAGTGTTCTTCTTGAACCTGTTATGAAGGTTGAAATCGTAACACCAGATGACTACTTTGGTGACCTTATGGGTAACGTTACTGCTCGTCGTGGTATTATCCAAGGTACTGATGATAGAAATGGCGTTAAGGTTATCGATGCGCATATCCCACTAGCAGAAATGTTCGGTTATGCAACAGACCTTCGTTCAAGAACACAAGGTAGAGGCAACTACACAATGCAATTCTCTCACTATGCAGAAGTTCCAAAGTCAGTTGCTGAAAAGATTATGGGTAAAAAAGCATAATTAACTGTTGACAATTATATAAAATTATTGTAAAATAGAATTATACTTAGGAAAAAACCCTAAAAACTAATAAAAAACAAATAAAAATTAAAAAAAATATAATTATTGAAAAATTTGGAGGAAACCAAAATGGCAAAGGCTAAATTCGAAAGAAACAAACCACACATTAACATTGGTACTATCGGCCACGTTGACCACGGCAAAACAACTCTTACTGCTGCTATCACTATGACAATGGCTGCTAAGGGTCAAGCTAAGAAAATGAAATACGATGAAATCGATAAGGCACCAGAAG
>JAZOMM010000179.1:0-2154 GCA_045653965.1 Christensenellaceae bacterium
AAAGCGATTTCAAGTATGCAAAGCCATACGACAAGTAATGCTTGTTCAATTGCTCAATATGCTTCTGTAAGTGCTTTAACCGACCCAAAAGGCAAAGAGTTTATCGATAATATGCAAAAAGTCTTTGATGAGAGAAGACAACTTATGATAGAAAAACTCAGCAAGATAAAAGACATAACATATATTGAACCAAAAGGTGCATTTTATGTGTTTGTCAATGTTTCATCTTTATATGGAAAGTCATTTGAAGGCACTGTAATTGATGGCTCATTAAAGTTTGCTGACTCGGCTCTTAAAAATGGCGTTGCAGTTATTCCAGGCGTTGCTTTTGGCAATGACGAGTGTATTAGACTTTCTTATGCAATATCAAAGGAAGATATAATAGTGGGCTTAGATAGGCTTGCAGATTTCATTAGTAAAATCAATTAATATTTATCTATCAAAAAAAGTTAAAAAAATACATAAAAATTTTTTAAAAACATATTGTAATTTTCTAAAAAGTGTTATACAATATAGGTAGAAAGATAATATATTATCAGGAGGGATTATTTCTAATGAAAATCATTTACGGACCAAAAGGGACAGGCAAAACTAAAGCAATAATCGAAAGTGCAAACCAAATGCTTGATACGGCTAAAGGCCATGTTGTTTTTATAACAGACACATCAAGATATACATATGACTTAAATAATCAAATTAGATATTTAGATGTTACAGGTTTTGAAATCGTAGGCGAAGATGGTTTAAGAGGCTTTATTAAAGGTATCGTTGCAGCAAATGGCGATAACGAATACATTTATTTAGATGGCATTGCAAGAATTACAGGTAAGCCACTAAGTGAACTTGATAACATTTTCTCAGCAATGGAAAAGTTAGAAAAAGATTATGATGTTAAATTTGTGTTAACTTGCAGTTCTCGTAAAGAAGATTTGCCTGCTTTTATATTAAAGTATGTTGATTAACTTGATTTTTACATTAAAAATGTAGTAAAATAGAAGTCGGAAGTTTTCCGACTTCTATTTGTGTTTTTTAAAATATAATTTTAAGACAAATAATAATTTTACTTAAATTAAAATTGGAGACTTTTATGAAGTTTATTAGTACAAGAGGTGGCTCGCAAGTTGACTCTGCAGCAAAAGCAATATCAAAAGGTTTGGCAAACGATGGTGGACTTTTTGTTCCACAAACTTTTCCTATGGTTTCATTAGAAGATTTAAATAATCTATGCAAAATGGATTATGCTGAGCGTGCTTGCTTTGTTATTCACAAGTTTTTAGAAGAATACGACTATAATGACCTTTTAACTGCTTGCAAAAATAGTTATGCTAAGTTTGAAGAAAACGATGCTGCACCACTTGTTAAACTTGATGAAAATTGTTTTATATTAGAACTTTTTCACGGCCCAACGCTTGCCTTTAAGGATATTGCGCTCACACTTTTGCCATATTTACTTAGAAAAGGTTGCGATTTAAGTGGGGTAAAAGAAGAAGTATTGATTTTAGTTGCCACAAGTGGTGATACAGGTAAGGCTGCGCTTGAAGGATTTAAAGATGCTAAAGGTATAAAAGTTATGGTATTTTATCCAAGCGAAGGCGTTAGCGATATGCAAAAACTTCAAATGTGCACTCAAGAAGGAAATAATGTTAATGTAGTTGCTATTAAAGGTAACTTTGATGACTGCCAAACAGCAGTTAAGAAAATCTTTACTGATAAAGACATAAACGATATGCTTCTTAAAAATAATGTTGTGCTTTCAAGTGCAAACTCAATGAACTTTGGTAGACTTGTGCCACAAGTTTCATATTATTTCTCAGCATATGCCGATTTAGTTGCTTCAGAAGAAATTAAACTTGGAGATAAGGTTAACTTTGTTGTTCCAACAGGTACCTTTGGTAACATTTTAGCAGGTTATTATGCTAAGCAAATGGGACTTCCTATTGATAAACTTGTTTGTGCATCAAACTCAAATAACGTTTTAACTGAGTTTTTTGTTAGTGGGACTTACGATGCTAATAGAGAGTTCTTTAAGACTATTTCTCCATCAATGGATATTTTGATTCCAAGCAATCTAGAGCGTTTGATTTTTGAACTTTCTGGCAGAGATACTTGTCTTACAAAAACTCGTATGGAAGAACTTAAAACATCTGGTAAATA
>JAZOMM010000180.1:0-11615 GCA_045653965.1 Christensenellaceae bacterium
CTCTTTGGAAGTCTAAATTCTGGGATACCATAAACGAGAACGCCACCTGCTAAGTGGAATGCTTCGAAAACAGTAACATCATAACCTTTTTTAGCAAGGTCGCCTGCACAAGTAAGACCTGATGGACCAGAACCGATAACAGCAATCTTTTTGCCATTAGATTCAGGCTTAATAGCCTTTTCTTTGCAGTTTGCATTGTGATAGTCTGCAACGAATCTTTCAAGTCTGCCGATAGCAACAGGTTCGCCCTTAATACCACGAACACAGTGTTTTTCACATTGAGATTCTTGTGGGCATACTCTACCACATACTGCTGGAAGTGAAGATGACTGAGAAATGATTTGGTATGCACCTTCAAAGTCCCCTTCTTTTACCTTAGCGATAAATTCTGGGATATGTACCATAACAGGACAACCACTGATACATGGTTTATGTTTACAATTCAAGCATCTTTCTGCTTCGTCCATTGCTTGTTCTGGTGTATAACCTAAAGCAACTTCTTCAAAGTTCTTATTTCTAACATCTGCCTCTTGATGTGGCATTGGATTTTTCTTTAAAGACATATTTGGCATAATTATTTAACCTCCTTTTTGAAAAGGTTGCAAGTTTCTTCGTACTTGTGTCTTTCCCATTCTTTATATGTTGCGCCACGCTTCATAGCCTCGTCAAAGTCAACCAAGTGACCATCAAATTCTGGACCATCAACGCAAGCGAACTTTGTTTCGCCACCAACTGTTAAACGACAGCCACCACACATGCCTGTTCCGTCAATCATAACAGGGTTCATACTAACGATTGTTTTTACGCCATACTCTTTTGTGAGTTTGCAAATAAATTTCATCATGATAACAGGCCCAATAGCGATAACCTCATCATAATTTTCGCCACTTTCGATAAGGTTCTTTAGAGCATCGGTAACAAGACCTTTAGTACCTGCAGTTCCATCATCACTCATAAGCACGTATTTATCGCTAACTGCTTTAAATTCATCTTCTAGAATAACTAAATCTTTACATCTAAAGCCAACTATTGAGTGAACTTCACAGCCTTCTTCGTGAAGTTTTTTTGCAACAGGATATGCAATAGCACAGCCAACGCCACCACCAACAACGGCAACTTTCTTTAAGCCTTTTGTGTGTGTTGCATTTCCGAGTGGGCCAACGAAGTCTGCAACATAGTCGCCAACTTCAAGCCTATTAAGCGTATAAGTTGTAGCACCAACGATTTGGAAAATAACGGCAACAGTGCCCTTTTCTCTGTCGTAGTCAGCAACAGTTAAAGGTATTCTTTCGCCGTCTTCGGTTGCTCTGATGATTACGAATTGACCAGCCTGTGCTTTTTTAGCAACGAATGGTGCATAAACATCAATTCTTGTCACAGTTGGGTTAAGAACTTTTTTGTCAACAATTTTGAACATAAACTCTCCTTTGTCTAAGTAATTAGTGGAGTTTACCACTAGTAAAAACTTTTATTTTTTATATCCAATATATTTTATCACATTTACTCTTTCTTTTCAACCTTTTTGAGCATTTTTTAATTTTTAAATAGCCATTTTTTTTGGTAATTACATAAATGTAAAAACCCTGTAGATTTTATCCACAAGGTTTTTTCTTAATTAATATTTAACGCTATATAAAATATCTTCATAGGTTGGGAATGTTATAAACTCTTTGCCTATCAAAAGTTCCATTTTGTCGGCATATTCTCTTACAGTTTGCATGCCTTTAAGTAAACTATCTTTACAGAAGTTTGCTTTTTTAAGGCTATCCCAAGTTTTTGAGTATTTTTTCTCATCGGCATCAAGTTTTTCAAGTGCTTCGTAGAATTTATCAGCAAGGTTACTTATTGTGCTAATCAAGTTTTGCTCTAACCTACTTGACAACTTGCTAGAATAATTTTGTTTGAGTTTAATCTCTTTAAGCAAAAATGTTTGGTAAGAAATTATCGATGGAATAATATGCTTTCTTGCAATATCGATTGCAGTAAGTGCTTCTATATGAACTATGTTAGAATAGTTTTCAAGCAAGATTTCCATACGAGAGTGAATTTCGTTTTCAGACAAAACATTGTGTCTTGTAAAGAGTTCGACATTCTTCTTTTGAGTGTATAGTGGAAGGGCATCTACCGTTGATTTTAGGTTTAAAAGCCCACGCTTCTTGGCTTCTTTTTCCCATTCTTGAGAATAGTTATTGCCACTAAACAATATGCGTTTATGCTCTTTAATCTTTGCTTTGATAAGTTCGTTAAGGCTTGCATTAAAGTCTTCTGCACTTTCAAGTTTATCAGCAAACTCTTTTAGTTCATCTGCAACTATCGTGTTTATGATAAAGTTAGGGCAAGCCACGTTAAATGAAGAACCAACCATTCTAAATTCAAACTTATTTCCTGTAAATGCAAATGGTGATGTTCTATTTCTATCTGTAGAATCTTTTGGTATAGGTGGCAATACAGATACGCCTATTTTAAGTTCAACCTTCTTTTTAGCGTTATATTGAATTCCACTTTCGATTGATGATAAAATATCTTCAAGTTCTTCGCCAAGATAAATAGAAATAATGGCTGGTGGGGCTTCATCTGCACCTAATCTATGGTCGTTTGCTGCTGAAGCAACGCTTATTCTAAGCAAGTCTTGATGCTTGTCCACAGCACTGATAACTGCAATTAAGAACAATAAGAATTGTGCATTTTCGCTTGGCGTTGCACCTGGGTCTAATAGGTTTTCGTTAGTGTCTGTGCTTATTGACCAGTTATCGTGCTTACCACTACCATTAACCGATGCAAATGGTTTTTCGTGCAATAAACATACTAAGCCGTGCTTGTTTGCAACGCTTTTCATGAGTTCCATTGTGAGTTGGTTTTGGTCTGACGCAATGTTTATAGAAGTGAACACTGGTGCAAGTTCGTGTTGTGCAGGTGCAACTTCGTTGTGCTTTGTTTTTGCATATACGCCGAGTTTCCAAAGTTCTAAGTCAAGTTCCTTCATAAATGCAGAAACCCTTGACTTGATAGCGCCATAATAATGGTCTTCAAGTTCTTGTCCCTTAGAAGGTCTTGCACCGAACAATGTTCTGCCACAATGTATTAAATCTAAACGCTTTTCATAAACGCTTTTATCAATTAAAAAATATTCTTGTTCTGTTCCACAAGTTGGCATAACCTTTTTAATGTTTGTTTTGCCAAAAAGTTTAAGTATTCTAAGTGCTTCTTTATTAAAAGTTTCTAAAGAACGCAAAAGTGGTGTCTTTTTATCAAGTGCTTCGCCACCATAAGAGCAAAATGCCGTTGGGATATAAAGACTGCCATCTTTTACAAAGGCATAAGAAGTTGGGTCCCACGCAGTGTACCCCCTTGCTTCAAAAGTCGCCCTTAATCCACCCGATGGAAAACTAGATGCATCTGACTCCCCTTTAACTAACGACTTTTCAGAGAATTTCATGATAACTTCGCTATTCCCCAAAGGCTCGATAAAACTATCGTGCTTTTCGGCAGTGATACCTGTCATTGGTTGGAACCAGTGCGTATAGTGTGTTGCGCCCTTTTCTATAGCCCACTCCTTCATTGCAACAGCAACGGTCTTAGCACTTTCGTGCGTAAGTGGAGTGCCGTTATCCATGGCATTTTTAACATCATTATATACCGGCTGTGGTAAACGCTCTTTCATTACTTTATCGTTAAATACCATTGAGCCAAATAATTCTGGAATATTATTTGCGTTCATTTTTATCTCCTTAAAACTTATCCCTTGTTTGTTAATTATCTTTGCTAAGTGATGCAACAACTAAATCGGCAGTTGCCACGTTTGTTGCGATTGCAACGTCATATACGTTTGTAATTCTAAGCAATGCCTTTACGTCTGGGTCGTGTGGTTGTGCTTGAAGTGGGTCGCAAAAGAACACCACCAAGTCAATCTCGCCCGTTGCAACAAGTGCACCTATTTGTTGGTCGCCACCGAGTGGACCAGATAAATACCCCTTAACTTCTAAGCCCGTTGCTTCTTGAATTCTTTTAGAAGTTGTGCCCGTTCCACAGAGTGAAAACTTTTGTAAAATCTCTTTATTTTTCATTGCCCAAGCAATAATTTCAGGTTTTTTGTTATCGTGTGCAATAAGTGCAATTCTTTTAATTTTTGTCATTTTTTATTCCTCTATATAAAATTTATCTTTTGTTAAAACTTATAAAACCCATAAAATTCATAAAAATAATTGCCCTTTTTAAGTTGTTCTTTTATACCCTTTCTTAGCGAATTATTTTCTGGTAAATTATCTATATCCACTTCTTCAATAGTCTTTGGAAACAAGTTAAAAACATACTGAAAAATATCCAAACCTTCGCACCTTGCTGGAAAGATTATGTAATCTTTTCTAAACGCCATAATGTTAGAATTTTCTTTTAGAATATTATCTAAATTAGGCGCAAAAAACCAAGTGTCTGTTATAAAACCCTTAAAATTATATTCTGGGTAATGTTCCTTAAAAACTTCTCTCGCTTTTTTATAAGATTTTAAGACGCTTTCTCTATCAAGCGACTCTTTTGGGGGGATATGCACGATTACGGCATCATCAGTTGGTCTATAAATAACCTGCCACTCTTTTTTGTCAAATTTAGTGGGCGTTACATTTACCAAATATGACTTTTCATCAACCGAATAGCCCTCAATATAACTTTCAGTTTCAAAAATATCAGCGACAAAACTGCCTTCTTTATCGGTAAACCCTAAGTTACCCAAAGCATTGCCACTTTTGTGCAAAGTTAGGTCTTTTACAAGCACCTTTTTATTGCCTTTTTTATCTTCAAGCACCATAAAGTTGCCGTAAGATTTAGGCGCAATTTCAAACCTTAAACGCCCAACCCTTAGTGTTTTTATATAGATAAAACTTTTATAACTTAAAAATAACGAATTGGAAAAAAATGGTCTTCCTTCTTGCTCGGTTGCCTCAGTTATACATATGTCGAGTTGTGAAAGCGATGCCAATATAATATCCCTTTCAACACCTCTTTTTTGCAAAACTTTATATGAATATGGAATATGCGCTAATATTGGAAAAACCAAAAACAAGTCCTTTCCAAGCGTGTTTTTGCCTTTATTTTGTGCTTTTTTAAAACTAAAACCCCCAAAAATCTCGCTTTTATCCACTTCTAAAAACAATAAATGGTATAAAATTTTTGCAAGTAAACATAAATTTTTATCTTGCTCAATTAAAGGAACAGCACTAATCAAAACATCATAGTTTTGATTTAAAATGCCATATTCTTTTTGAATTTTATCCACAAATTCATAAGAGATAAAATATGGAACTAAAGGTTCTACGATAGCCTTTTCATAAGCATCTTTCCAATATTTATTTGAAAAATCTATGTTGATATTTAGTTGTCTTGCTAAATTTTCCATACTACTCCTATTGTACAAAAATAGTTTAACATAAATGCACTTAAATTGCAATATCTTTTATACACATTTTAATGTTTTTTTGTTTACTATTTTAATAAAAATCACCTTTACTTACCAGTCCTTTTACCATAATATTTGCTTGACAAATAAATTAAATATGATATACTGATATAGAAAAATATTCCTATCGATTTTGGGTGATATTTTTCAAAAAAATAATAATATTTATATGGACAGGACAATGCCAATATTCGACACAAAAGTACAAAGATTAAAATATAAAGTTTTAAAAGAAGTGGCTCGCTTTGCTTGGGAAGGAACTTTAACAGAAAATATCGTTAATATCCCTAAAATTATAGTTCCGGGCAAAAAAGCAACTATGCGTTGTTGTATTTATAAAGAACAAGCCATAGTTAATGAAAGGGTTAAACTTGCTATCGGTGGCGATAAAAACAATAAAAATGTTATTGAAGTTATCGACATTGCTTGTGATGAATGCCCTATGGGTGGCTATGAAGTAACCGATGCTTGCCGTGGATGTTTAGCAAGGCGTTGCATAGGTGTTTGTAAAAAAGGCGCAATCACCGTTGATGCTAACCAAAAAGCACATATCGATAAGGAAAAGTGCGTTGAATGTGGGCTTTGCTCAAACGTTTGCCCTTATGGTGCTATCGTCAACCATAAACGCCCTTGCGAAAAGGCTTGCAAGGTTAAAGCCATTTCTATGGATGAGAATAAGGCTGCTAAAATTGATGATGAAAAGTGCATAGCCTGTGGTGCGTGCGTTTACCAATGCCCTTGGGGTGCAATTAACGATAAATCTTATATATTAGATGTTATCGACTTGATTAAAAATAGTGAAAGCAACACAAAGTACCCTGTATATGCCGTTGTTGCCCCTGCTATTGCCAGTCAATTCGCTTATGCAGAACTTGGGCAAGTGCTTAAAGGTATAAAAGTTTTAGGTTTTTATGATATTGTTGAAGCAGCACTCGGTGCTGATATCGTTGCACTAAATGAAGCAAGAGAACTTACCGAAAAAGGATTTTTAACAAGTTCGTGTTGCCCTGCATTTGTATCTTACGTTAAAAAGCAGTTCCCTGACCTTGCACCTTATATTTCGCACAACTTATCACCTATGGCAACAATTTCTAAAAAGATTAAAGAAGATAATCCAAACGCTAAAATCGTTTTCATTGGACCTTGCACTGCAAAGAAAATGGAAATTAAAAAAGAAGAAGTTGCACCTTACGTTGATGTGGTTATCACCTTTGAAGAGTTGCAAGCACTCTTTGACAGTAAAGAAATTATTCTTGCCGAGTTAGAGAGCGAAAATATTAAGAACGCATCGTATTATGGAAGAATTTTTGCAAGAAACTGTGGGCTTTCTGAAGCAGTTGCACAAGGATTAAAAGAAAAAGGCATTGATAACTTTGACCTTAAGGCTGTGCCTTGCGATGGAATAGAGGCTTGCCGAGTTGCCCTTCTTAAAGCATCTAAAAAAGTGCTTGACGGCAACTTTATAGAAGGTATGGCGTGTCAAGGTGGTTGCATCGGTGGTGCTGGCTGTTTAACGCATGGCGATATTAACAAGGTGCGCATTGATAAGCACGGCAAAACGGGTTTTACTGCTATATCAGATGCCGTTAATGCAATGGATGAAGACTTATTTATATAAGTGAGCATATTCCCACTTAACAATATATTAAAACACAAAAGCGAGAGCAAAATTGCTCTCGCTTTTTATTTTTACTTAATCTTCAAAGTCATTAAAATAATCTTTATTAAAAAACTCCGATAAAGTTATTCCTGCTCCTTGACAAAAAGCCTTAATTGTTGATACTTTAGAACATTTTGTCCTTCCTTTAATTAAATCATATATAGCAGATGGCGACTTTCCACCATTTAATGTTGCTTCACATATATTTATGCCTTTTTCTTTGCAAATTTCTTCAATTCTTTTAATTATAGCATCATTTATATTCATAAAACACCTTCGTGAAACTTCTTATCGTTATTCCACGAAATTATTATATGGATTACTAAAATTTTTATCTCGTGGAATTCCACGAAATTGACATTGTTTCTTGTTTTTAGTATAATATTTACGGAATTCCACGAAAAAAGAGATAAACTATGCAAGTATGCTTCATAGGACATAGAACTATTAAGAAAAATGATAAACTTATATCTTTATTAAAAAGGGTTGTAATTTCACTTATTAATAATGGAGTTACTACTTTTCTTTTTGGCAGTAAAAGTGAATTTAATGACTTATCTTGGGAAATTGTCACCGAACTAAAAAAGATATATCCATTTATTAAGAGAGTATATATTCGTTCTGCTTATCAATATATTGATAAATCTTACGAAAAATATCTTCTTCAATCTTATGAAGAAACCTATTTTCCACCTAAATTGGAAAAGGCTGGCAAATGCTCATATATAGAACGCAACTATGAAATGATTGAAAATTCTAACTATTGTGTTTTTTATTACAATGAATATTATTCTCCACCTGTAAAGCGAAAAACCAAACACGATATGTTATTACCTTCAAATCGAAAAAGTGGCACGAAAATTGCTTATAATTATGCAGTAAAAAAGAAAAAGAAAATTTTTAATTTATATGAACTAATATAAAATTGCATTAATATTTACTATGAAAAAAGCGAGAGCATTTTTGCTCTCGCTTTAATTTTGATTTTGTTTTAAGACAAAGCCGTTAAATAAGACCTATCATTAAATTGCAAGCAAGCACGATGAGTACGAGTGCGATAGGATATGTTGATGCGTATGCACCGGCAACGTCATCAGTTCCTGCAGTTGCAATGAGTGAACCAAGCGCAGGTGTACTTGTCATACCACCTGTGATTGAACCAAGGTTGTTAAGGAGTGGCATTTTAAGGAGTTTTCCACCGATAAAGTAGCCAAAAATCATAGGTGCCATTGTCATTGCTGCACCACCAAGCAATCCCCAAACAATAATTCCTGCATCGCCCTTGATTGCATCGATTAGACTTACACCACCTTCAACACCAGCACCGATTAAGAATAACATTAATCCTAATTCTTTTAATGCTTTAAGTGTTGTTTCTGGAATTTCGAGTGAAAGTTTGCCTATTCTTCCAAAGTGACCGAATACTAAGCACATAATAAGCACGCCACCTGTTGTGCCAAGTGAGAACACTGCACCTGCGAATAGTGGAATTTTGATTGCGCCAAGAATAAGACCACTAACAACAGCAAGTGCTAAGGCAGTAAAGCCGAAATCATCGCACTTAAAGAGTTTTGATTTATCAATGGTTTTTTCTGTTTGTTCTAAAGCATCTGGCTTTAAGAAACTTCTTTCTTTTGCCATATCAGCCTTTAAAATTTTTGGCATAAGTTGAACGAATAAAACAACACCGATAACACCAAAAGGATATGCGATTGCATGACCGATTGTAACCAATGTGTCAACTTCGCCCTTAATCTTCATTGCTTCGATAGCAGCAGAATAACCTGGGGTTGATGTTAACGCACCTGATAAAACACCAGACCAGAAATCTGAGCCATAAGGTGAAATGAATACAAATAAAACAGCAACAGCCGTACCTATTAAAATAATAGCAATACCTAAGAATATGTATGTCTTAAAGTTTTTCTTCAAGTCCCTAAAGAACTTAGGGCCTGCAATGAAACCAACAGAGCCAACGAATAAAACTAAACCGATATTAGAAATAGCAGATTTATAATATCCTGTTATCTTAGATGCACCATCAAGATGTAACACCCCTAAAATAGGCAAATCTTTTGGAATATATGTGCATAAAACACCAAAAGCGATTGCAACTAAGAATACGCCAGCCGTACCTAAAGAAACGCCTTTAATATTTATTCTACCTAGCATATAGCCAAGTGCTGTTATAACGAATATACCGAAAAGCATTGCAGAAAGGCCGAACACACTATTAACGCCATCTTTATGTGTTGTTGCATTATAACCACACCAAGCAAAAACGCCACCTACAATAACGATTGCAAGCACAATCCAGAGCCACTTAAGGCTCTTTTTATTTTGATTTTCTAACATAATTTTCTCCTACGTAATATATATGCAATACATATAAAGATTAGAAACAAGCAAGACAAGGCTCGCTAAGTGGTTTGGGTGAGATAGACCTTTTTGGTCATCGAAGTCAAAACACTTAGCAGAAACGCCGTATTGCGAAGTTTATAAACCTTAAATTGCTGGTTGTTTTGTGTAATTTGGAAGAAGTTGTGGAGAAAGTTTTGTTGGGTTAAGACCTGCCTTTTTAAGTTCAGCATCAAATTCTTTAACGTGGTCTAAGGTCATTTCCTTAACTTCGATGTCTTTATAAATCTTACCAACACTCTTACCTGCATTTCTACCGAATACGATAATATCAAGAAGGCTGTTGCCCATAAGTCTGTTTCTTCCGTGGATACCCCCAACTGCTTCGCCAGCAACGAAAAGGTTTGGAACAGTTGTGCTCATACCATCAGCACTGATGTCTAAACCACCGTTTTGGTAGTGAAGTGTTGGATATACTAAGATTGGTTCTTTTCTAATATCGATACCATACTTAATGAACATTCTAAGCATTGCAGGAATTCTCTTTTCTATTGTTCCTTCACCGTGAATGATGTCAATCATAGGTGTATCAAGCCATACGCCTTCGCCATCAGTTGTTTTGATGCCGTTATCACGCTTTTTACATTCTCTAATGATAGAAGATGCTGTAACGTCTCTTGTTTCAAGAGAGTAAACGAAAGCCTTACCATCTTTATTAACGAGTTGTGCGCCGAGTGAACGAACTTTTTCAGTAACTAATGCACCGAAGATTTGTGTTGGTTCAGCAACACCTGTTGGGTGATATTGAAGTGTATCAGCGTATAAAAGTTTTGCGCCTGCTCTATAGCCTAAAACTAAGCCGTCTGCAGTTGCACCATAGTGGTTAGATGTTGGGAAACCTTGATAGTGAAGTCTGCCTGCACCACCTGTTGCGATAACAACAGTTTTAGCCTTTGCAACATAGATATCTTTTGTTTCCATGTTCATAAGAACTGCACCACAAGCCTTGCCTTCTGTATCTTTGATGATTTCGATAGCAGAAGTAAAGTCAACAACAGGGATACCCCTATTTAATACTTCATCACGAAGTGTTCTCATGATTTCAGCACCAGAGTAGTCTTTACAAGCGTGCATTCTCTTTCTTGATGTACCACCACCGTGAGTTGTTATCATTGTGCCGTCTGCATCTTTATCGAACATAACGCCAAGGTCGTTAAGCCATCTAATAGCATCTGGGGCTTCTGTAACGAGTTTGTAAAGTAATTCGTGTTTAGCAGCAAAGTGGCCACCACCGAAAGCATCGAGATAGTGTGTTGCTGGAGAATCGTTTGGCTTATCTGCGGCTTGAATGCCACCTTCTGCCATCATTGTGTTAGCATCGCCGATACGAAGTTTTGTAACCATCATAACCTTTGCGCCAGCGTTGTCTGCTTCGATAGCACAAGCAGAGCCAGAGCCACCACCACCGATAACTAAAACGTCAACGTCGTAGTCAGGCTTAGATAGGTCGATATCCATATCTAAAACTCTAGACTTTCCTTGTAAAAGGTCAGCGAGTTCATGTAAAACTTTTCCACCTTTGTTTTGACCTACTTTTAATTCTTCATAAGCGCTTTCAATGTAGTCAGGGTGATTTTCTTTTAATACTGTTTGCTTTTCTTCAGCGCTCATTCTTGCAAACAAATTGTTAAGTCTTTCTTGTCTTGAAGCCTCAACCTTCTTTATTGATTCTAATTGTTCATTAGTGTAATTATAATCGTACATAATCTCTCCCCTCCTTACTTTTCGATATCTCTATTATTGTAGAGTTCTTTAAGTTCTTCGATAGGTTTATTCATAAGTGTTTCGATGATTTCTTTATAAACGCCTTCATCGATTTCCTTAACTCTATCTAAAACGTGTTGTGACTTAGGTGCTAAATACTTGCCGTAAATTCTTCTTGAAAGTTCAGCAACTTGTGGGTGAGAAATACCTGCAGGACAGCGTGAAGAACAAACACCACACATTACGCAGTCAAATGATTCTTCTGCACAGTTTGCATAGTCGCCTCTTTGAGCGTATGCTATGTATTGCATAACGTTAAGACCTTGTGTACAAGCCTTTGTACAAGCATTACAGCCGATACAAGCATAGATTTCTGGATAAAGT
>JAZOMM010000181.1:0-7946 GCA_045653965.1 Christensenellaceae bacterium
ACATAGAAGACGGAATAAGCATAACGGAAAAAATATTATGAGAAAAATTGAACTTTTATCGCCAGCAGGCGATATGAACAAACTTAAAACAGCCTTTTATTTTGGTGCTGATGCCGTGTATATCGGTGGCAAGCACTTTAGTTTAAGGGCGCTTGCAGGCAACTTTACCGATGAAGAAATTATAGAAGCCGTTGAGTTCGCACATAGCCTAAGCAAAAAGGTTTATGTGACTGTGAATATCTTTGGCAGAAATGATGATATTGCTAAGGCCGAAAAATATTTTAAGTTTTTAGAAAGTGCAAAAGTTGATGGAGCAATAGTGTCTGACACAGGCTTAATTTATCTTGCAAGACAAGTTGCGCCTAATCTTAGCATAAACCTATCAACCCAAGCCAACACCCTAAACTATAAAACGGTTGAGTTTTGGCAAAACCATGGCTTAAAAAGGGTAATACTCGCTAGAGAACTTTCGCTTGATGAAATAGCCGAGATTAAAAATAAAGTTCCAGAAATGGAAATTGAAACTTTTATTCACGGCGCAATGTGTATATCGTATAGTGGAAGATGCCTACTCTCTGATTATAGAACAGGTAGGTCAAGTAATAGGGGAGAGTGCGTTCAAGCGTGCCGTTGGCAATACGAGATAAAGGAAAAGGATTCCGAGTGTGGCTATATGGAAATGCAAGAAGATGAAAGGGGCACTTACATAATGAATAGTAAGGACCTTAACTTACTTGACTATATTGACAAGTTGGATAGCGCTGGGGTATGCTCGTTTAAGATTGAAGGCAGAATGAAGTCTGAATATTATCTTGCAACGGTTGTAAACGCATATAGGCGTGCTATCGACGCTTATTATGAATTGGGCGAAAAATATAAAGAAAACCCACTATACCAAGAAGAATTAAAAAAGACTGCACATCGAGAGTTTACAACGGCATATATCACGGGCTTTAACGATAGAACGGTTAACTATGAAGATAGCCAAAGCAAAGGCACTTTTAAGTTTATGGCAAACGTTATTGGTGGCAATGAAAATAGCGAATATGCTTTAATCGAGCAAAGAAACAGGTTTGCTATTGGCGATGAACTAGAAGTGTTATCGCCAACCGATAGTTTTAACAAGGTTGTAAAAGTAACAAAAATGCAAGATGAAAAGGGTAACGATATAGTGGATGCAAAACTCGTTCAACAAAAAATCAGACTTTTCACTGATATAAAACTTGCAGAAGGCGATATCTTAAGAAAAAAGATGTAAACAAAAAGAAAAACAAATAAAAAGCAAAAAGAAAAAGCCAACGAAATCGTTGGCTTTTTAACTTTTAAAATTAGTTTTTAAACAAATTGATAAGCGAATTTATTACCATATCACGCATTACAAAATAATCAATATAATCGTGCTTATCAAAAACGTATTCATGGGCGAAAGACTGAATAATATTCATTGCAAAATGAATTTTTTCTTTTAAGTTTTCATGTTTTTCACCAAGGGAAACAAGTCTATCATTTATCTTATTTGTAATGGAATCTTCTAGTGCCAAAAACTCGCTGTTAACCACTTCATCGGTGTTTCCAAGAGAGTGCAAAACCTCGTGCATTTTAGCGTGTTTTTTGTGGGTTTTTATTATTAAATCAATAATGCTTGGGATAAGTTTTGCATAATCGAGAGGTGCAGAAAGTTTGTCAAAAAGTTTAAGAATTGGCTCAAAAACCTTTCCTATATAAATTTCTAAAACGCTTATTAAAATGTCTCGCTTATCTTGAAAATAACCATAAACGATGCCCGTTGAAACGCCAGCCCTTTTTGCAATTTCGGCTGTGTTTGTGCCATAATAACCAACTTCAGAAAAAAGTTCGTATCCAGCCTCTATAATTCTATTCTTTTTTTCAATAGAACGCTCTTGTCTAGGTTCTCTAACTATGTTTTTCATACATACATTATAATATAATGCTAAAATTAAGTCAAGCAAAATATAAATATGAAAAAAATTTCACAATTTTTTAAGAAAGTGAAAAATGTTTCATATTTTTAGTTGACAAATAACTTAAAATAATGTTAATATATGAACTGAAAAAAAGATGAAACTTATTTCACATTTTATTGGTGGATAGAATAAGGAGAAAGAAATGAAAAAACTTAGTGAGTTTTTTATAGGCGAAATAGGTTATGTAAAAAAGGTCTATGGTGAAAACAGGATAAAAAGAAGACTTTTTGATATGGGTATTACGCCGGGAACGCAAATATTTTTAAGAAAGAAAGCACCACTTGGCGACCCTCTTGAAATCACCCTTCGTGGATATGAATTAACACTTAGAAAATCAGAAGCAGAGTGTATAGAAATGGAGGATAAGGCATGAGGAAGTTTGCATTAGTCGGCAATCCAAACTGTGGAAAGACAACGCTTTTTAACAGTTTAACAGGCTCAACGGCACACGTTGGAAACTGGCCGGGGGTTACCGTTGATAAAAAGGTTGGTGTTTATAAAAAGGCAAGCGAACAAGTAGAAATTATTGACCTACCTGGGATATATTCGCTTTCGCCTTATACTTCAGAAGAAGTTATATCAAGAAATTACATATTAGATGAAAAGCCAGAGTGCGTTATCAATATAATTGATGTAACAAACTTAGAGCGTAACTTATATTTAACAACGCAAATTATGGAAATAGACGTTCCTGTTGTGGTTGCATTAAACATGATGGATATGCTTGAAAAGCAAGGCGACAAGATTGATGAAAAAGGGTTAGAAAAAAAACTTGGCGTGCCTGTTATAAAAATTTCAGCATTTAAGGGCGAAGGCTTAGATGAACTCATGGACAGGGCTATTGAGTTTAGTAAAAATGCTAGAAAGGGCGTTTCTGTATTAGAAGGTGGCGAACTTTCTCACCTTGTTGGAGACGTTAGGATTGCGCTTGAAGGACAAGGGGTGGACAACTCGCTTTTTCACGCAGTAAAACTCGTTGAAAACGATGAAATCGAGATGAAAATGCACCCACAAACCGTCAAGATGGTCGATGACTTTAAGAAGACGTTTGATAGTGAAGTGTTTGGCAGTGATATCGATGCGCTCGTTGCAGATGCAAGATATAAACATATATCAAAGCATTATTCTCCACTATTAGTAAGAAGCAATAAGGGGATAAAGTTTTCAAAATCTGATAAAGCCGACAGGGTTTTAACAAACAAGTGGGTGGGCATACCTATCTTTTTAGTAATACTTTTTGGAATATTCCACTTAACCTTTTCAGAAAACTTTTTATGGATTGGAAGCATATTTAATCTACCAACTATAGAAAGTTTAAATTTGCCAGACACATTTGGCACTTCGTTACTTGCTTGCGTGTATGATGGCGTGATATACTCACCGGGCGTTATACTATTTAACCTAATGGAATTATTAACTTCAACCTTGTTTGAATATTTAGGTGGCTTGTTAGAAACTTTAGGCGCGTCTAGTTGGGTAATAGGTCTATTTAACGATGGTATATTTGCAGGGCTTGGTGGCATCTTAAGTTTTATCCCACAAATAGTATTCTTGCTTTTATTGATTTCAATTTTAGAAGACAGTGGGTATATGGCAAGGGTTGCCTTTATTCTAGACAAACTCTTTAGAAAGTTTGGCGTAAGTGGTAGAGCATTTATCCCTATGATAATGGGTTTTGGTTGTTCTGTACCTGCCATGATAAACACAAGAACTCTCGCTGATGATAGAGAAAAGGTTATGACCTTAAGGGTTATTCCATTTTTCACTTGTGGTGCAAAAGTGCCTATACTCGTTGCAGTTGCAGGTGCAATCGTTTCGGCGTGTGGCTTTGGCAATGCTGATATAATAACATATTCTATGTATGTTTTAGGATTAGCAGTTGCAGTAATTTCTATAATCTTAATGCGCTCAACAACACAAAAGGGTGAAATAGCACCATTTATTATGGAACTTCCTTCGTATCACGCACCAAGTTTTAAGAACTTGATGATTCATATGTGGGATAAAGCAAAGCACTATATCGAAAAGGCGTTTACAATAATTCTATTCTCAACAATAGTAATTTGGTTTTTATCTAACTTCGGTTGGGATTGGAAAATGTGTGAAATAGATAGTTCAATCTTGGCATCTATTGGCAAGTTTATGCAACCGATATTCACACCACTTGGCTTTGGGGCACAACTTGGCACTTATGGTTGGGTGTTTGTGGTTGCAGCAATAACAGGTTTAATTGCAAAAGAAAACGTTATAGCAACCTTTGCAACGCTTGCAGGGTGTATTGGTGCAACGCTTATCGCAAGTGAAGATGGTGCATTTGAAGTGGCTGAAATTATAAAATATATTGCAGGCGATATAAATGCATCTGCATATTCGTTGTGGCCTGCCATGATATCTTTTATCGTGTTTAACATGACAACAATTCCATGCTTTGCATCGGTTGCAACGGCAAGGGGCGAACTTAAAAAAGGCACGGCAAAATGGACGATTTTATTCTGGATTTTAACTTCATACATGACAAGCACGATAGTATACTTAGTGCTTTCATGGTGGTGGACATCGTTTATAGTATTAGCCGTTGCAATTTTAACAATACTATCAATAAAATTTTATAATAAAAGGGCAAAAGTAAAATAATGAATTTAAGTTTAGTTGATGTTTTAGTTATAATAGGATGCGTTTTGCTTGGCGTTTATGTCATTATAAGTTCTATAAAAAATAAAAAGAAAGGCAAGACGGGTTGTGGTTGTAATTGTGCATCTTGTTCAGGTTGTGCTTATAAAAAAGCAAAAAAAGATAAAAACGATTAAATAACTAAAAATAAAAAAGCAGTCGATATTTTTCGACTGCTTTTTAATATAAGAAATTATCGATTAAAATAAAATAGTAATTGCCATATATTCGTTTAGTTTAGATTTGGCAGAAATTTTCCATTTATTGTTATCGGCAATGCTTTTAGCAATAGAAAGACCTAAGCCACTGCCACCAGACTCACGAGAGCGAGAACTATCCCCACGATAGAACCTTTCAAAAATCTTATTCTCATCACTTTCAGGAACGTTGCTACCCGTGTTATAAATGGTAAGTGAAAGTTTGCTATTTTCCTTTTTGAAATAAACGTTTATTTCGCCACCACTATTAGCGTGTTTAACAGCATTATCAAGCAAAATGTTTAATATGTTGTTTACGCTGTTTATATCGCCTTTATACTGAACGTCAGGTTGAACAAAAAGGTTAAGGGTTTTTCCTTTTTCAAAAGCGATAGAATCAAAGGTCAAGGAGTTGTTTATAATAACTTCTGAAATATTAAAAACAACGCTAGATAAAGGCACTTTTTCTTCATCCATCTTTGCCAAAGTCAAAAGGTCAGAAATAAGCAGTTCCATACGCTCTGACTGAGAGTTTATGTTGTCTATAAACGAGTTAGTGCCATTTTGTGATTTTAATACTTCGGCATTTGCAGAAATTATTGCAAGTGGAGTTTTCAGTTCGTGACTAGCATTTGAAATAAATTGTTTTTGCTTATTAAAGGCATCTTTAATCGGTCTAAAAACAGAAAATGAAACGAGCACTACTATTACCGAAAGTCCAAGATAGATTAAAAAAAGTATCAACAGGGCGTTAGAAATGTTTGTATTGAAAGAGTAATTAACATCACCAAAATCAGATGCGATAATGAGTGAAAAATTAGTTTCATCAACAATTTTATAAAACATATTACCGATAGAGCCTGTTTTATACGAACTGTTCATAGCATAATTTATAACGCTATTTATATTAGAGTCCAACAAACTTGTTTGGTCACTTTTAATTATGTCAAGAATAATGTTTTCTTGAGATGAAATAATAACTTTAGCGATAAAAGCGTGTTGAGAACTGATTTCGTCATTTGTTTGATAATGGCTTTCAATGTCGTTTAAGGTATGCTCAATACCACGCTCGTGAACTGCTCTCGTTAAAACATAAGAAAGCCCGAAAATAATGCCAAACACCACAAATAACAAAGAGAGTGTTAGGATAATAAACCTTGCTTGTGCCTTTTTAATCATTTGCTTTCTCCAAGAGTATAGCCTATGCCACGCAAAGACTTGATTTCGGTTTTAGCGCCAACAGCCAAGAGTTTTTTTCTAAGAAAAGAAATATAAACTTCAACTGTGTTATACTCGGCATCGGTATCAAAACCCCAAATTTTTTCTATAAATCTTTCTTTATCGATGCTCTTGCCACTATTAAGCATAAGCATTTCTAAAATTTGAAATTCTTTTTTGCCAAGAGCAATTTTCTTTTCGCCCCTAACAAGTTCAAAAGAATCTCTATCTAAAGAAATGTCGTTAAAAGATAAAATGTCGCCCGTAAACTTTTCTTTTCTTCTTAAAAGCGCCTTAATTCGTGCCAAGAGTTCATCTGTGTGAAAAGGCTTGGTTATGTAATCATCTGCACCAGAATTTAAGCCTTCAATCTTGTCTGAAATTTCGCCTTTAGCCGAAAGCATTAAAACGGGCACATCAATCTTTTTTTGCCTAATAATTTTAAGCAAAGAAAAGCCGTCAATTTTAGGCATCATAACATCTAAAATAATAAGGTCATAAATGCCAGAGTTAATAAAATCCAAACCTTGTTCGCCATCAAAAGCACAATCAACCGAATATTTGTGTTGTTTTAGAATAACGGCAAGTGCTTCAATAAATTGATGTTCATCATCTACTAATAAAATGTTCATATGTCCATTATACCAAATAAAAACTTGAAATTATCTTGATTTTAAAAAAATAATAAAAATTTTTCAAAATTAAATTTTTTCAAGATTTCTTTAAGTATTGTGTGTTAAACTTAAATCGTAAAATCCAAACAAGGATTTTTTAACATAACCCACACTCTCAATAAACTTTTTCCTTAGGTGAAGCGTCTTATTTATAGGGCGTTTTGCCTTTTTAAATGCAAAATTTTCTATCACAGCAAAACTTGATTTTTTATATAGTAGCATTACCAAAAATCTCCTATTGAAAAATATATTATACTTTAGTATAATATAATCATGAAAAAGTTGTTGATTTTAATAGTTAGTTTAATAGTTTTTGCATTTGGTGGTTGTGCTAGTATAAAAAATGATAATTCTAGCGACTTATTAGATACGCCTTCACAAAACTTGCCACTTGTTCCAGAAGAAGACGAGGAAGATAGAAAAAAGACATACATAATGTCAAACGCAAATGGTCTTAGAATTAGAAGTGGGGCAGGTTCAAATTATAGTGTGATAGGAAGCATTCAAAAAAACGATTTACTTTCACATCAAGGCACTTTTGGAAATTATTACATAACAACATATAAAGAGCAAAAGGGATATATACATAAAGACTATTGCTCGCTTGTTAAGGTTGATGTGTCTAACCAAAAAATTGAAAAGGCAATTGAGTTTGGCTCAAACCTTTTAGGCTATCCATATGTTTGGGGAAGCCAGCGTTATCATTGGGGGAACGGCATATTAAACAAGAACTTTAAGAGTGGTGAGTTTGACTGTTCGGCATTTGTTCAATATATATTTTACAAAACAAACGGCGTTCTTCTCGATGTCACAAGCAGAGCGCAATCTTTAGAAGGCGAACTTGTTGAAAAGGGCGACCTTAAAAGGGGCGACCTAATGTTTTTTACAAATGCATCGAGAAAAGATAAGGTAGGCGTAGAAAAGGTTGGGCACGTTGGCATTTATTTTGGCAACAACTATATTTTGCACACAGCAAGCGACTATGCTGTAATCGAGCCTATTTCAAGCACAAGATGGTCCTATTATTTACACGCAAGGCGAGTTGTATAGTAAAGAATAAGATATAAACACAAAAAATATATAAAACGCACTAAATTCAACTGTTTACGTTTAGGGCAAATATTATAACTAAAAATAAAGGCTTTCGTTGACAAGAGAAAGCCTTTTATTGTATAATCATTAATATGGAAATAAAAGATACT
>JAZOMM010000182.1:0-5616 GCA_045653965.1 Christensenellaceae bacterium
TTATACTCAGCGCCATCTATTTGACAATTTTTAATAGTCAAATTTTCTACAGAAAGTATTTTTATTGCCGTGTCATCATCGCTAGTAAAATCAACCGACTTAAACGAACAATTTTCTATCGTTACATTTTTTGTGTATAAACCACACCAATCTTCTCTATACTTATTTATTTTGCTTCCACTAGCCGTGTCGTTGCCATAAGTGTCGCAAAAAAGATTAGCATCAATGAGCAAGCCAGAATTGTTTTTAAATTGACAATCAATCAAAGAAATACCATCGATATTTGAATTTTTTATGGAAACTGTTGAGCAAAAAGATACTCTTTTGAAGGTTAAGTTGCCATTTAAGGTTGCGTCTTCAACTAAATTTTGATTAAGTTCGCCTTTGTTGCTACTAGTAATATTTTCATACTTAATGCCACTTGAAATTGATACGCCCCAGATAGCAACGTCTTCTGTGCCAATAATAGTTAGCCCTTGTGGATAAGAATTTTTGCCCACTAAACGCAAGGTATTATAGTTCCCACTTGTTAATACTATAATTGAATTTTCCCCTGCACTTTCTATAGTGGTTTTTAAGTTTTGAGGTGTGGCAATTATTGCACCGACAAGTTCTTGCTCTTTCAAATACTTGCCATGTTCACATTTTTTGCCCTTATAAGCCTTTCCGTTTTCCACAAAATAAGTGCTTATGTTATAATCGTGCACTTCATCAGGCTCTTCTTTACAAGCCGATAAAGTGAAAGCACAAGTTGCCAATACTAAAACAGCAATAATAATACTTAAAAATCTTTTCATATCTTCCCTTCTTTTGTTTTTATTTTTTTAAAAATCAAACGGTTTGCGCTTTAATAATCTTTTCCATATAAAGTGGTAAAAGTTTTTTATATGCCTTATCCCTTTGCTTTTTATCATCAAAGATACCTATAACGGCAGAGCCACTGCCTGTCATAACCCTTGCCATTGCACCTGCTTTACCTAAATTTTCTAGGTTTACCTTTATATTTTCAACGATTTGGCAAGATGCATTATATAAATCATTTTTTATAACCGAACAAAACTTTTCAAAATCGCCTTCTTTAAGTGCTTTTTCAGCCCTTGCCGTGCAAGGTTTATGGTTTTTGCCAAGTTTATCAAATGTTTTATAACTTGCCCTTGAAGATACAGGCTTATCTTCGGTTATAATGATTAGATATAATTTTTTATCAATGTCGGTTTTTGTTATTATTTCGCCACGGCCACTTAAAATAGCATAGCCACCACTAAGCAAATATCCCGAGTCGCTTCCCAAAAAGTTTGCAAGTGCAAGCAAATCTGCATCTTTTTTATAAGCCTTTTGCATGCCGTTAAGCACGCCCGAAATATCTGCGCTTGAGCCACCTAACCCAGCGCCACAAGGAATATTCTTTTCGATAACTATGTCTGCCCCCGTTGAAGAAACTTTATCCATATAAAGTTTGCCTGCCTTGTAGGCGTTGTTTTCGGTTATAGAACAATCAACGGCAAGCCCTTTCATAACGAGATTTATATGGCTATCTTTCCTAGGCGTAATGGTTATCTTATCGTATAAATCAATTGTCGAAACAAGCGTTTCTATTTGATGATAATTGTTTTCTACGCCCAAAATGTCTAGAGTTAAGTTTATTTTAGCCGGCGCTTTTATAACAGTTTTTCTCATTAGTTTTACCTTTATCTTAGTTTTTACTTTTGCCTATATACTACTATCCTTTCATTTCCTGTAAGTGGAAATTGCAAGTCTTGATTTGTTTCTATCAATTTTTCTGGGCAAACATTAAGGCGCTTTGCAAGTGAAAATTGTTCTTCATCTTTGATTGCAAGATAAACGCTTATTGCAGAGTTGTTTTCCTGCTTTTCTTCAAGCAACTTAATATCGCTAACCAATTTTGTTTGGCATTTTTTGAATAGGCTAAGCGATAGATAAACTTCGCCATCAATATCCACTTCTGTGCTAGAAACAATCTTTGCCTGCCCCTTAAACGCCTTGGCTTCGCACTCTAAAATGGTGTTTTCATCAAACTCGCCCACAAACTCTTTTTCAAACGGCATTTCAAACTTTCTTGAAATAACCTTGTCGCCGTCCTTAAAATAAATGCTTCCACTATAAGTCGCCGTCACACATAGCCCTTTTAATGTGGCTTTGCTTTCCAAAATATTTATAGATTCCATACAAATAACAGGCGCTGTTGCACCAATAGGCAGTTCGCCAATACCTGCCATACCACTAACTTCAAAACTATAATTCCTGCTTTCTAGTGGATAAGTTTGCTCACAATCTTCTTTAATTATTTCAATCTCTCTTTGTGTGCTGAAAACATCTTGCACAACCATTTTATTAACTTGGTTATATGCTTCGCCTTCAAACATTAAAGAAATATGTGCCACGACCACGCTAGAGCCATTTTCTTCATCGACACCCACGTCGGTTTTGAAAGATTTTTCTTTTACCGATGCCGTTGCAAGCATATTTGGCATTGCTTCTTCGCTCTCTATTTCCATACGGAAAGGCAAATGCCTAGTTTCTTTTATTATATCCTTTTTTTCGTTTTTTTGCAACAAAACGAGTGATAAAAACACCTCACCATCTACAATAATGCTTCCAACCCCACATTGAGTTGCCGTTATAACGGCTTGCGCTTTATGGTAAAGCACTTCTTCAACAGGATAATTTAGGTCAAATTCTTCTTCTATTGAATAAGCCCCCGTTCTTTTGCCAAGGTTTTGCATCGAACAAAACTCGCACTGATTAGTGTATAAATCTTCCCCACCGATAAGAGCACTCTTTTCTATCATCTTTGTAGGCTTAACTACAGCAGATAAAATTGCAGTTAAAGTAAGGTATATGCCGTTTAGGTCGTATTCCACCTTTTGCACACACACAGAAAGTTTGGCTTTTGAATCGGCAAAATTATCACCCATATCCGTGTCGCCACTAAATTCTGCACCACACTCGCATTTTTTGATGTTACCTTCTTTATCAATATAGGTAATATAAAAGTTTATCTTGCCATCAAACTTGACCTTTGCGTCTAAAATCTCGTGGCTATCCACACAAACAAATGGCGAAACAACCAAAATGTTTGCAATTTCTTCGCTTGCTATATTAGATTTGCAATCTACCTTAACCTGATGTGCCACTTCTGGCAATTTTTGTTCATAACTTATTTTCTCAAAAATAGGCTCTACCATAAACCCCTCCACTTAGTTTCATAATCGTATTAAAGTATATTAAAAGTTTTATTAAATTATGACATTTTTGGTGGGCTTTATCTATATGATTTTTTTATTTGCATTTTATCAACCATTTGTTGTGAGAGAGCCTAAAATAAAAAGGGCGAGAAAATTTTCTCGCCCTAAGCATTTAATTTTGAGTTGTGTTATAGTTATCAAGGTTTATTTCTTGCAGTTTTACCCTGCCACACATATACTCTGAGTATGAATAAGAAGTTTTGCCCCTAAACGATTTATCTATTGGGCTTACGGTAAATAGTGCTGGATAAACGCCCTGCACCTTGCCAACAAAACTAACAAGTTTGTTTCTGCCCATATTTATGGTCACGGAAACCGATTTTTCTTGCATATTTTTTATGCTCGTTTTTACCTCTGATAACGATAATGAACTTTTAATCATATATAAATTATTATCAAATAAACAATTTTTATACCTTAAAATTAAAAATCATCTTCCTCATCATCTTCTTCAGATTCTTCTTCATCTTCCTCTTCGGTGTCTTCAAAGTCAGATTGGTCGATATTAGGAATATCAAAGTCATCGATTTCTTCTTCGATAATGTCCTCTTCTTCCTCTTCCTCGTCAAAGTCGCCTTCTTCTTCGGCGAGTTTGTTTAGAGAAATCATTTCTTCATCTTCTTCCTCTTCTTCATCTTCGGTGTCAAGATATTCCTTCCAAGAATCATCGTCTATATCTTCTCTACCATCTTTGTATTCTTTTTCTTCTAAGCACTTAGCGCACATTTTTTCGCCCGGCCTAATATGATTTTGATGACAAACAGGACAAAGGTCTAAAAGTTCATTATCATCTTCATCATCAATGGCAAAAATTAGTTGTGGGCCTTTTTTAAGTTCAGCCTTACAAACTGCACAATATTCTTCACCCCTTTTAATGTAATTAAGGTCACATCTAGGGCACTTAATATAATCTCCTGGCATAGTAAATTCTCCATATATATCATATATATTATTCTTTGGCTCAAAGAGTTAACATCTTTGCTTGCTATATTATATATACATATAGAAAATTTGTAAACTGTTTTAATAAAAATTTTTATATTTTTTAATAATTTTTTAATTTTTCTTTAATTTTTGCCCTTTTTATGCCTTTTCAAGTAGCATTTTATCTGCAATCAGTGCGATGAATTCGCCATTTGTTGGCTTTTCTGCACCCACATAAGCCCTAACGCCAAGTATTGAATTTATGCTTTCTATTCTTCCCCTATTCCAAGCAACTTCTATTGCGTGGCGAATAGCACGCTCGACTTTACTTGAAGTGGTGTTATATTTTTCACCTATTTTTGGATAAAGTTTTTTGGTTATGTTATTTATAATTTCAGGCTCACGGATTGCCATTAAAACGCCTTCTCTTAAAAAGGAATAGCCTTTAATATGTGCTGGAATACCCACGTTAATAAAAATTCTACTAACCTTTTCTTCCATAGTCATCTCGTGAAGGGTTTCGGTTAAATCCTTATTTGCAGTTTCTTTAACTTCATCAAGATTTTTCAGCCTTTCAAGTAAAACACTTGGATTATAAGGTTTTGCCATAAAATAGTCTGCACCAGCACTCATTGTTCTTGCAACAACCTCTTCGCTCATAAGCGCACTTAGAACAACAATTTTTATTGCAATTTTAAGTTCACGCACCTTAGATATAACGCTTAAGCCATCATATCCAGAAAGAACAAGGTCAGTAATTAAAATCTTTGGTTTCTTTTCTTCAATTGCAGGTATTGCCGAAATTCCATCAACGGCACTTCCCACAACTTCAAAATCCTCTGTGCTTCCAAAAATTTTCATTAGTTCTTGATTTTGTTCTTTAGTGCCTTGCAATAAAAATATTGTTCTTTTTTGCATTTTATTTCTCCCTATTTTACTTCATAAATGCATTTTACTATAATTTTCTACAAAAGACAAGCAATTTTTATTAATTTTGTAAAATATTTGTCGAAAATAATAAAATCTTGTTCATAATTGCTTTTATTAGTGTTTTTCTAACAAATTCTTGCTTTTTTCGACAATGTTTTTTTGCACTATATCTTTTTTGGCTAAAATTATGCAATTAAAAATAAAACAATTATCAGCACAAACAAAAAAACATAAAAATAAAAACCAATCATATACGTGCTTGGTTTTTATTGATTATGTATTTTATCTTTATTTACTTACATTGGTTAAACTGTTTTTTTCCGTTACGCTAAGCGTTGGTAAATTTAACTTTTTAAGCAAATCATTTAAGCTATCTGCTTTAATTGTGTTTAATTTTCTTTTTTCATTGTTTGCAATGATATTAACCCATTCAACCGCTTTGTTTACTTTAATTTTTATAATTATAGAAATTATAATAGATATAGCCATTGCAATC
>JAZOMM010000183.1:0-2532 GCA_045653965.1 Christensenellaceae bacterium
TCTAAACTCGTTAAGTTTGCCTTGTCGAACTTTAAGGCATACTCAAAAAGTGCTTTATCGCCATTTTTAATTACGTTATCAATGATGCCACTTACAATTTGCTCCACATCAACTTTAATTTCGTTTGGGCAGAAAATTTCTTCTCTTGCACATACGCCTTCTTTTAAAACCCTAATCATATTACTTCTCCGTTTGCATTGATAAACTTGCCATGATTTTTTCTATTATTTCGCCCTTAAACTTAAAACTAACCTTGTTAGAGATAAGCCTTGCTGAAATTGACAAGAACTTTTCCACAACTTCAAGTTTGTTGGCCTTTAAGGTTGAACCCGTTTCAACGATATCGACGATAACGTCTGAAAGATTGAGTATTGGTGCAAGTTCAATAGAGCCGTTAAGGTGAATAATATCTATTTCTCTGCCACGGCTTGAGTAATAGGCTTTTGCAATGCTAGCAAACTTTGTTGCAACCGTTAAAGTCTTTGTTCTATCGTCCTTAAAATCAGCCTTAGCAGCAACAGCCATATCGCACTTTCCTATATTAAGGTCTAAAAGTTCATAAACATCTGGGTTATATTCAAGCAAAATATCTTTGCCTGCAACACCTATATCGGCTGCACCACGCTCTACGTAAATGGCAACGTCTGATGGCTTAACCCAAAAATATCTTACGCCAACTTCTTGATTTTCAAATATAAGTTTTCTATTGTTTTCTTTTATCGAAGGGCAAGGAAATCCTGCCTTTTCAAACATATCATAAACCTTTTCGCCAAGTCTTCCTTTTGGCAAGGCAATATTAAGCATAGTTTTCAACTTTTTACTCCTATAATTTAATAATCTCTTTGAATTGAACATCGTTTGGGATTTGCTTTTCTGCAAGCACGCTCTTTCCTTGTTTTATAAGGCTACTAACAACTTCTAAAACCTTGCTCTTTGGCGTATCGCCATACTCCACAGCAACATCAACGTCATATTCCTTTGTTGCCGAATTAAATTTAGAAAGTTCATCAAGATAAACAGCAAAACCTATCGCGCGGGATTTTTTGTTCATTTTTTGCATAAGGTTATCGTATTGACCACCAGAAAGTATGCTGTTTGCAAGTCCACTAACAAAACCCTTGAAAACCAAACCATTATAGTAATTTAGGTCGTTTACAACCGAAAAGTCAATGTTGATTTTATCGCCAAGCCCTAACTTTATAAGGTCATTAACTATACCGAAAAGATTATCAACGGCTTTTTGTGTATTTTGGTCAAGGTCAAAAGTTTTAAGCACTTTTTCCACCTTTTCTGGCGAGCCATATGTTAAAACTAAGGCTTTTAATAGTTCGGTGTCACAAGGGGCAACCTTTTCTTGATTGCAAATACTTTCTACTCCCTTTACGTTTTTTTGAGAAAGGCATTCTATTATTTGCTTTCTTGCGCTAGAAGATAGGTTTGCCTTGTCAAATATTGCATTTACAATGTCAAGGCTTGAAACGTCTAAAACATATTCGCTTGAAACAATCTCTAAACTCTTTACAGCAAGCATTAAAACTTCTAAAATTGCATAGTCATCAATTTCACCCACGCACTCAAGACCTGCTTGCATAATTTCTTTATATGACTTTGTGCCTTTTGAAACCCTGTAGACATTTTCGTTATAAAAAACTTTTTGTATGCCACCCTTGTTATCTGTGCCGTTTTTAATAATCGAAAGGGTTACGTCAGGTTTAAGCGCCATAAGTTTTCCGTCTGTATCGGTGAAAGTTATAATGTTATCCGAAACTAAAAACTCTTTATTTAATGCGTATAAATCATATTCTTCAAACTTGCTCATCTTATATTGAGAATAACCATATTTACCATATAAAGAGCGAAGTTTGAATATCGCCATTTCATCATCTCTTAAAACTAAATCTAAATTCATATCTTTTCTTTCCTTATTTATCTAGCACAATTTTATATCCGTTTTTGCCGTATTGCAAGCATTTGTTAACCCTACTTATAGTTGCAGTGCTTGCACCCGTTGCCTTTGAAACTTCTTGATAGTTGTTACCCTCACTTAAAAGAGTTGCAACTTCTAACCTTTGCGATATATCTTCAAGTTCCTTTATAGTGCATACATCTTCAAAAAACCTTCTGCACTCGTCTACGCTTTTTAGTTTAAGTATTGCATTAAACAAGTCATCAAATTTTTTAATATCAAAATTTTCCATATCTACTTCCCTTTATAAAATTGCTTTGGTTTTTTAGTTTATCTTTATTTTACTTTATCATTTTAGCACGCTAAAGTGATAAAGTCAACTATTTTGTTTAAATTTTTTTGTTTTTTATAAAATTTTAAATAGTGTTTATATAAATTTTTTACTTTTTTTAAAAAAGCAATTTAAAATTCAAAAAGCAATAACTACAAGTTACTGCTTCCTGCACGCCTTTGATGGACTTCCTTGACGGACTTAGTGCTCAGTAGCAAAGCGTATGAGAAGGAAGCAATGTTTGTGTGAAATTTTTATGTGTTTTGTCTATTTATGTTTTAAAAATTCAAAAAGC
>JAZOMM010000184.1:0-1573 GCA_045653965.1 Christensenellaceae bacterium
TAATAAGGCTTTAAGTTAAGCCTAAAAAATAAAAAGAAAAAAATTTTTAAGCGATAAAATCGCAATATAAGGAGAAATATTATGAAAAAATTTGTATGTACAATCTGTGGTTATGTTCATGAAGGTGACACTGCACCAGCAAAATGCCCAACATGTGGCGCACCAGACACAAAGTTCAATGAACAAAAAGAAGGCATGACATGGGCTGCTGAACACGTAATTGGCGTTGCACAAGGCGTTGACCCAGAAATTATCGAAGGCTTAAGAATGAACTTCCAAGGCTAATGCACAGAAGTTGGTATGTATCTTGCAATGGCAAGAGTTGCTCATAGAGAAGGTTATCCAGAAATCGGTCTTTATTGGGAAAAAGCAGCATACGAAGAAGCAGAACACGCTGCAAAGTTTGCTGAACTACTTGGCGAAGTTGTAACTGATTCAACAAAGAAGAACTTAGAAATGAGAGTTGAAGCAGAAAATGGCGCAACATTAGGCAAATTTGAACTTGCAAAGAGAGCAAAAGAACTTAATCTTGACGCTATTCACGATACAGTTCACGAAATGGCAAGAGATGAAGCACGCCACGGCAAAGCATTTGAAGGTTTACTCAAGAGATACTTTAAATAATTTTTAAGGGAAATAACTATGGAATACAAAGAAAATAGAATTATTTGCAACTGCAAACAAGTAAGTTTATTTGATATTGAAGACGCTGTAAAGAACAACCAAAGATTTGAAGATGTTGAAAGAGAGTTTGAAGAAGTTCAAAAAGTGACTGGCTGTTCAACAGGTTGTGGTGGCTGTCACGATAAAATTATTGCAATTATATCTGATATGCTTCACGGAAACATTAACTAAAATAAAACTTTGAAATATCGATAAAAAATAGTCCTTTTGTAAAGGGCTATTTTTTTGTTTTAAATTAAATTTTTGAATAATACATAATTAAATTTATTAATTCATATTAGTTATTAGTGGGGTTAAAAGCAATTGACAATAAGATATCAATTTAAACAATAACTCTAAAAATTCGACAAAAGGAAAACCTTATAATGTATTTTACCGTTTTAGATAAAAAAAGCATATTCAAGTATTTGAGTTTAATAGTCGTAGGCATAGTGTGCTTAATGATTATAAGTGGCACAGGCGCATATCAAGTGTTTTATGGTTATGCGGTAAGAGAGTTGCCTATTTACAGGGTGGAAACCCAAGAAAAAAAGATAGCAATATCTTTTGATTGTGCGTGGGGCGTTGATTACACCGATAAACTTCTTGAAATTATGCAAGAGCACAATGTAAAGTGCACCTTTTTCAGTGTGGAGTTTTGGACTAAAAAATATCCCGAATACATAAAAAAGATAAGTGACTTTGGGCATGAAATAGGCACGCACTCCTCAACACACCCGTATATGAGCAAACTATCGAAAGATAACATTATAAAAGAACTCTCATCGTCATCAAAGGCGATAGAAGACATAACGGGCAAAAAGGTTGAACTTTTTAGAGCACCATATGGCGACTATAATGATAGGCTTATTCAAACGGCAAAAGAATTAAATTTATTTACTATTCAGTG
>JAZOMM010000185.1:0-2562 GCA_045653965.1 Christensenellaceae bacterium
ATGTAAGTGGCGCAACCATTAGGCGTGACCTTAGGCAAATGGAAAGGCAAGGCTTAATCAAGCGTTCACATGGTGGCGCTATGCCTTTTAAGTCGACAACCGAAGAATCTGCGTTTGCACTTAGAGAACAAGAAAACATCGTTGCAAAGAAAACTATAGCAACGCTTGCTGCAAAACTTGTTAAAAATGGCGACTCTATTTTTTTGGACTCAAGTTCAACAACAGGGTTAACAATTCCACTTCTTAACAATTTGCAATATTTGTCTGTAACGACTATAGGGCTAAGAAATGCACTACTTCTTTCGCAAACAAATAACATTAAAATATATATAGCAGGTGGACAAGTGCACAATCATTCAAATTCTATTATCGGCTCTGACACTATTGACTATATTTCAAGGATACACGCAGATATTTCGCTTATTTCTTGCTCTGGCATTGACCTAAATAGTGGCTTTACCGAAGCAAGTATTGAACAAGCCAAAATTAAACAACAAATGCGAAAAAACTCGCATAAAGTCGCTGTTTTATGCGATAGCACAAAGTTTAATAAGGTGTTTTTATGCAAGGACTTTTCTTTTGATGAGATTGACTATTTAATCACCGAAAAGACCCCACCTATCGAATACGTTGAAAAAATTGCAAGCACAAAATGTAAAATCATCACCCCACAAAACACTAATTTTTAATGTTTATATTTAAAACAAGAACGGATGCTTTCTTTTTAAGTAAAGCATCCGTTTTAATTATTTTAATTAGTTTTTAATTCTCGCTAATGCAAAAAGCAGATAGAATTTTTGCACGAAGTGGAATTGAATCGATATTTATATATTCCTTTATCGTGTGGAAAAACTCGCCACTGCCACCCAATCCACAAATTGTTGGAATCCCTGCCAATTGCGTAAATGCCGCATCAGAGCCACCACCCGATTCTATAGGGGTAAGTGTTCCCAAATCGTTTTCGTGGCAAACTTTTTTGAGTTTTTCAAAAAGTTCTTGTGTTTGCTCGTTCTTTTCCATAGGTGGTCTTTGGTTTAACACTTTTATAGAGCAACTTGTTCCCTCAATAAATTCGGTGTTTGCAATCTCGTAAACTTGTGATTTTGCTTTTTCAACGTCTTGCATTTTAACCACACGCACGTCAACTATCACTGTGCAAGCATCTGGAATAACATTACTAACCTTGCCACCACTAACAACATTGCAACTATAAGTTGTTCCACCAACCTCGCTTTTTTGGTGCAAAGCAACTATCTTGTGCGCTGCTTCTAAAATGGCGTTTTTGCAAACAAAATAGCGTGCTCCTGAATGCCCACCAACCCCTTTTATATCTAATTGGTATGTTAATATACCCTTTCTTGATATAACTACTTGGTCATTAACTGCAGTTTCGCAGTTGATTACATAAGGAAAACCTAATGCGCTTTGCTCAAAAAACTCAACTTCTTCTTTTCCACCAAGTTCAAGCGAAACCTCTTCATCAGATGTTAAAACAAGTCTAACGTGCTTATCAAAGCCATTTTCATAAAGCGCTTTCATGGCAAGCAGTGCAATAGCAATTCCACCCTTGCAATCTATGACACCGGGTCCATACATCTTGTCCCCTTCTATTTTTACTGCTGGCTCGCCAAAAATCCCTTTATCATGCACGGTATCCGTGTGTGCCATAAACATACAACTTTTTTCTTTACCTTCGTTAATGTCAATGACAAGAAAATCTCCACACTTTTGCATTTTCTTGCGCTTTACACAAAAACCTTCGCCTTTAGCATATTCGGTTATATAGTCAACCATTTGGTCAATAGTATCTTTGTCATAAGCCCTTGCTTCAAAAGAACATATTTTACATAAAAAGTCTGTATATCGGTCTTTATTTGCTTCTACTGTTTGAAATAATAAATCTTTAGAAACTTGCATTTTTACACCTCATCAACTTATTATATCACACCTAACATAAAAAGTAAATCCATAAAATTAAATTTTAGCGATAAGACTATTTGTTTACTCCCTGCGGGAATCTCGCCTGTGCGACCTACCCGATAAACAGTAAATGCACTTTTCCCTGCGGGAAGCATCTACGCTAAAGCTACGATGGCAAAGCCGAACCATGTGCTCGACCCAAAACACAAAAAGCACCAAAGCAAAAGGATGGTCAAAAGACCATCCTTTTGCTTTGGTACTCCCTGCGGGAATCGAACCCACAACGGCCCCTTAGGAGGGGGCTGTTATATCCATTTAACTAAGGAAGCATAGATATATATTTTTAGTTATATTTATTGTTAAATGGATGTAACAGTGTCTGTTTTGCCGAGCATATGCAATATGCGAACGCCGTCGGTGTCAGCCGACATATCCATTTAACTAAGGAAGCATTTATTTTTCCTTTGCTTAAACATATTAACATTTTTATTAAAATTTTTCAAGTATATTTATAGCAAAGCCAAAAACTTTTATAAATTATTGTCGTTTATTGCATACTACCACCACCATGAACAAAAAAAATAGGCCAAAGCGATTATGCTTTGCCGTAGTAAAAATTACTTAAAAATTATTTCTTTGCTT
>JAZOMM010000186.1:0-1942 GCA_045653965.1 Christensenellaceae bacterium
TTGAAGAGGATGATATTAAAAACGAACTTAGAGAAGAATATGAGGGCTATGAAAAAACTATAGGAAAACTTTCATCTTTTATGGCTGAAAACGGCGTTGTGCCAAAAGACATTAACCCGTTAAAAAAGGCTATGCTTTCGAGCAGTATTAAGATGAAAACGCTTTTTAACAGCAGTCGTAACCAAGTGGCTGAAATGATGATTAATGGCACTGTTATGGGAATAAATGAACTTACTGCAATGAAAAATGAAGGCACTAACCTTGATGAAGGCGTTTTAGTACTACTAAATGAACTTCTTTCTTTAGAAGAAAAATACGAGCAAGAGTTAAAGAAATATTTATAAAGATGTATTTATACAGTTGTTTAAGATAAATTATAATACAAAAGGCACAGCCGTTTGGCTATGCCTTTTTTGTTTTGTATATTTAGTTTTTAATGCTATTTTGTGCCGAAAATTCTATCGCCAGCGTCACCTAAACCTGGAAGGATATATCCTTTTTCGTTTAACTGACGGTCAAGTGTTGAAATGAAAATTTCTACATCTGGGTGGTCTTCTGCCACCTTTTTAAGACCTTCTGGTGCTGCAATAATACACAATAATTTGATTTTCTTACAGCCCCTTTTCTTTATCATTGTTATGGCATCGCTTGCGCTTCCACCCGTTGCAAGCATTGGGTCGGTAACCATAACAACCTTGTCCTCAATACCTGTTGGAAGTTTGCAATAATATTCTTGTGGCTCTAAGGTTTCTTCATTGCGATACAAACCTATATGCCCAACTTTTGCTGCTGGGAATAGTGATAGTATGCCGTTTACCATGCCTAAGCCTGCCCTAAGAATTGGAACGATTGCAATTGAATTTTCTTTAACCACCGTTTGCATTGTTGTTTCAAGTGGTGTTTCAACCACGATTTCTTGAGTTGGAACGTCTTTGAAACTTTCATATGCCATTAAGGTTGCTAATTCTTCAACAACTTCTCTAAACTGCTTTGTATCAGTGTTTTTAGCCCTTATAATAGCGAGTTTATGGCGAATAAGTGGATGGTCTAAAATATGTACATTTTTATATTCTTTCATCTTTATTACCTTAAATTACGCGATTTCTTTTTCTTCTTCTGTCTTTGCTTTTTTTGATTTGATACTGCCAAGCAAGTTAACTAAAATGCCAAGAATAAGAGCACAAGCAACGGCTGTTAAAGTTACTTTGCCGATATTTAACACTAAACCACCAACACCTGCAATTAAAACTGCTGATACGGTGAATAAATTACGATTATCATTTAAGTTAACTTCTTGAATCATCTTTAAGCCTGATACTGCAATAAAGCCATAAAGTGCAAAGCATACACCACCCATTACGCATGATGGTATTGTTGCAAGCAATGTTACAAACGGAGCAAAGAATGCTGAAATTACACAAATTATAGCAGCAGTGAAGATTGTGATAACAGATGCATTGCCTGAAATTGCAACGCAACCTACTGATTCGCCATAAGTTGTGTTAGGGCAACCACCAAAGAATGCGCCAACCATTGAGCCAATACCATCACCTAAAAGTGTTCTGTGTAAACCTGGGTCTTCAAGCAAATCATCACCGATGATAGATGAAATGTTTTTGTGGTCTGCGATATGTTCTGCAAACACAACGAAAGCAACAGGGATATATGCAACAGCAATTGTTCCTAAATATGCACCAAAACCACTTAAATCCTTAAAGCCCTTGAACGCTTCGATAAAAGTAAAGTCTGGAAGCCACTTCATATTTTCGAATAAGCCAAAGTTGATGAGCATAAGTTCTGGAACTTCTGCAAGTGTGCCGATAAGTGTAAAGATTGCAGCGAGTGCATAGCCTGCTAAGATACCGATAATAAATGGTATAATCTTAAGCATTTTTTTGCCATAAACAGAGCAGATGATAATTACTGCGAGTGTTACTAAGCC